>JAOUHJ010000040.1 GCA_029865225.1 Nitrospira sp. | reverse complement strand
CGAAGGACAACGTCATGACGCAGGAGACAAACTTGGCTTCTTGATTGCCACTGTAGAGTTTGCTTTGAAGAATCCGGCACTCGGAGCAGAGTTCCGCGACTACCTTTCGACCCGTATGCGTACCACATCGAATACTCGACGGAGTTGATCTCATCAACCTGCGCGCCGTGTCCCAAGGATCTGTCGGGATTGAAGCCGTCTTTCGAGGAGGAGTCACCGAACGATCCGCACCCACATCGATACATGGTTTCGGCGAACGACTTAGTGCCTGTAAAAATGGTTGAAGGATCTAGGAAAAGCGCCGGCATATGATATGCTGGATGATCAGCATTGTTGCGTAGTCGACACTTCGCTCATCGACGTAACGAACAGGCACACATATGACTGACCTAAACGAGCAAGATATTCAACCTCCGCAAAATATTGAAGTCCCAACCCAACTGCCGTTGCTGCCGGTCAGGGACATCGTCGTCTTCCCGTACATGGTGCTCCCTCTCTTTGTCGGTCGCGACATGTCGATCAAGGCGATCGAGGCGGCTCTCGCCGGAAATCGGATGATTTTCCTTGCTACCCAAAAAGCACTCGATGTCGAAAATCCTTCCCCCAAAGACATCCATGCGATTGGGACCGTCGGCATCATCATGCGGATGCTGAAGCTGCCTGACGAACGCATCAAGATTTTGGTCCAGGGCATCGCCAAAGCCAAGATCACCAAATATATTCAGACCGATCCGTACTACTCGGTTCGAATTGACAAGCTCGCTGACTCTAAGTCAACGGCGACGACGCTTGAGGCAGAAGCCGTCATGCGGACTGTCAAAGAGCAGATCGAACGGATCGTGAGTTTGGGCAAAGTCCTGATTCCCGATGTCATGGTGGTCATTGAAAATCTCGAAGAGCCTGGACGCTTGGCCGATATGGTGGCCTCAAATCTCGGGTTGAAAGTCGACGCCACTCAGGCCGTCCTGGAGATTTCCGATCCCATCCAACGCCTTCGCCAGGTGAGCGACATTCTTGGGAAAGAGATCGAAGTCCTCTCGATGCAGCAAAAGATTCAGGCACAAGCCAAAGGCGAGATGGACAAGACCCAACGCGAGTATTTTCTCCGAGAACAACTCAAAGCGATCCAAAAAGAGTTGGGCGAGCTTGATGAGCGCGCTGAAGAAGTCACGGAATTTCGCAAACGCATCAAAGACGCCAAGATGCCGGAAAAAGTTCTGAAAGAAGCCGAGAAACAGCTTAAGCGGCTGGAAAAGATGCATCCGGATACCGCCGAATCCGCAACCGTACGAACATACTTGGAATGGATGGTCGAATTGCCATGGTCGAAGCGGTCAAAGGACAACCTCGAGCTGAAAGCCGCTACAAAAGTATTAAACGACGATCACTATGACCTTGAAAAGGTCAAGGAACGGATCCTGGAATACCTCGCCGTCCGAAAACTGAAAGAAAAAATGAAGGGGCCGATCCTGTGCTTCGTTGGTCCGCCGGGAGTCGGGAAGACCTCACTCGGCAAGTCGATTGCCCGTGCATTGGGGCGAGAGTTTGTGCGCATCAGCTTAGGCGGCGTTCGAGATGAGGCGGAAATCCGTGGGCACCGTCGAACCTATGTCGGCGCGTTACCCGGACGCATCATCCAGGGAATGAAGCAAGCCGGCACCGCCAATCCTGTCTTCATGCTCGACGAGGTGGACAAGGTTGGCATGGATTTTCGTGGTGATCCATCGGCGGCCCTGCTGGAGGTGCTCGACCCGGAACAGAACAGCGCGTTCACCGACCACTACCTCGGGGTCCCGTTCGACCTGACTGAAGTCATGTTCATCACCACGGCCAATTTGATCGATCCCATCCTACCCGCCCTACGCGATCGGATGGAGATCATTGAAATTCCGGGATACACGGAAGAAGAGAAACTCGGCATTGCTCAGAAATACCTGATTCCACGTCAGCTTGAGGAACACGGGATCACAAGCAAACACGTCCGGCTGACGGAACCGGCGATCAGGCAGATTATTTCCCACTATACCAGGGAAGCTGGAGTGCGGAATCTCGAGCGTGAGATTGCCAATGTCATGCGCAAGGTTGCAAAGAAAGTCGCTGAGGGCAAGAACCAGGGATTTCCGATCGATCATTCCAATCTCCACAAGTATCTGGGTGTTCCAAAATATGTGCCGGAAGCGGAACTCGAGAAAGACGAAATCGGGGTGGCAACGGGGCTGGCCTGGACTGAGTCAGGTGGCGACGTCCTGTACATCGAGGCGACGGTGATGAAGGGAAAAGGCCAATTGACGCTTACTGGACACCTCGGAGATGTGATGAAGGAATCTGCACAGGCGGCCCTCAGCTATGTTCGCTCACGAGAGAAGACCTTGCATCTGAACCCAGGGATGTTCAGCAGACAAGACCTTCATATCCATGTCCCGGCCGGCGCGATCCCCAAAGACGGTCCTTCGGCCGGCATCACAATGGCCACGGCGATTGCGTCGGCATTTTCAGGAACGGCCGCAAGGCGGGATCTCGCCATGACTGGAGAAATCACCCTCCGGGGTCGCGTCCTTCCGATCGGTGGACTCAAAGAAAAAATCTTGGCGGCTAAACGAGCCAAGCTGACCACCGTGATCCTGCCACGTCGAAATAAGAAGGACCTCGAGGAAATTCCCAAACATCTCCTGAAAGGCATCCAACTGGCGTTCGTGGATACCATGGACGATGTCATGAGGATTGCCCTTCGGAAGAGACCCAAGACTCCCTCGACGTCAAACAAGCCGTCGGCCCCTCCGGCGCCTGCCCGAATCCGCCCCTTACGACCCGGCAAAAGCCGTCGATCGCATGAGCTCCCTGCCGCTTTGAAAGCCAGGCGCGAGCCATCTCGACCATAGGAACGCGTCGTGGCCCCTCGTACGGCCAAACCTCTGCAAGAATTCGCTCTGATTCGAGGGTTGAAGCGTCATTTTGCCCGTCATACAGCGGGTCTGGTGCAAGGCATCGGTGATGACGCGGCAGTGATTGAGACTACCGTACCGATCTGGTGGCACCTCACAACAGACTTGCTCGCCGAAGGAATTCATTTCGACCTGAAATCTGCTGCTCCCAGGTCAATCGGGTACCGGGCCGCAATCGCCAATCTCAGCGATCTTGCCGCAATGGGAGCGATCCCTCGGTATCTGCTCATCTCACTCGCTATTCCCAAACAGGTGAGTCAATCCCACATCTACGACTTCTACAGAGGACTGATGAAGGCCTGCCGACCTTACGGCGTGGTCCTAATCGGAGGAGATACCTCAGCATCCAAGACAGGTCTCTTTCTCAGCATCACCCTCCTTGGGACCACGACGAAGCGCCGAGCGCTGTTTCGTCACGGAGCAAAGGTGGGGGACCTGATCTATGTATCCGGCACGCTGGGAGATTCACTCGCCGGTTGTCGGTTGTTGGCACAGGACACGTCTCGCCGATCATCTAAGAAGAACCGGTCACAATTTTCGCAATTTCATCGACAGTTCCTGATCCGCCGGCACCTTCATCCGACGGCAAGGATCGCCGAAGGTCAGTGGCTCAATACCGGACGACTGGCCTCAGCCGCCATCGACCTCTCCGATGGACTCTCAGGCGATCTCAGGCATATCTGTGAGGAAAGCGGGGTCGGCGCAGAGGTGGAGATCGACAATCTTCCGCTCTCACCCGCTTGTCGAGCTTATGCGAAAGCCCGTGGCGTCTCACCGGTTCAACTCGCCATCACCGGAGGCGAGGACTACGAACTGCTGTTTACCGTGTCGCCAAAATCCCATCACGCGCTCGAACGACAAGCAAAGGCACAAGGCTATCGCATGACCCATATCGGAACCATTCGCCCAAGAAGGTTTGGCATCCAGATGACATCTCAGGGGCACAGGCAACCTCTCCCCTCGACCAGTTACGAGCATTTTTGCTGATGACGAAAACAGACAAACATCCTTCTGCCGGAGGAACACGCTCGTTCCGAGCACTGCTCCGGCAAGTACTCCATCTTCAAGAGTCACCACGACGCACGGCGCTGGCCTTTGCCCTGGGAGTCTTCATCGCGTTCTCGCCGGCCTATGGCCTCCATACGGCAATGGTGGCACTGTGCACATGGTTATTCGGTCTCAACTTTTTGGCCCTATTGACCGGAGCCTTTATCAACAACCCTTGGACGATCATTCCAATATTGAGCGCAACCTATTGGACCGGCGCTCTGCTGTTGGGTCGCACAGACGCACCAACGTTCGACTGGAATGATTTGACCACCAGCGGGATCTACCACCAGGTCCTTCCATACGTCGGTCCGTTTGTGCTGGGGGGATTCGTGCTCAGTGTGCTCGGAGCAGTGTTGTCGTACCCCCTCGCATATTTCTTCTGTGTGAAATACCGCCAGAAGTCAGACGCTCCTACTCATGAAGCATTGCCGCCTTCAGACTCGGTAGGCTAAGATGAGCATTGACTATGAAAAGAGCAGACCGATCAAGCGCCCCCTATGATGGATCGGCCCTGATCGCTGATCCGATTCACAAATACGTTACCTTCACCGTTCCCTTTTCGACCCCCGATCCGCATGAACTCACTGAGAAGGATTTGATCGATTCCCCCTGGGTTCAGCGGCTACGATACATCTTTCAGCTTCAAAGCGCCCGCTGGGTCTACCCTTCGGCAGAACATACCCGGTTTGTTCATTCCTTAGGGACCATGCACGTGGCAGGACGATTCGCCCGGCATCTGTACCCTTTTCTCAAGAAAGCGGTCAACGATGTTCCTTCCGCCAACTTTGTGGAGGAACTTTTGCGGGTGACGGCCTTGGTGCATGATATCGGACATGGTCCGTTTTGCCATTTCTTCGACGATAACTTTCTCCATGCCATGGGGCTTTCCCACGAACGATTGGGGCAGATTATCATCCGAGAGTACTTGGCGCCGATAATCAGAAAAATACGCCGAAGCCCCTCCGGGCCTTTTGACAAGGGCGAAGAATTGGACCCGGACCAGATTGCGCATCTCATCCTCAAAGAGAAAGGAAAGGACAATTCAAGCCTTCCTCGGTGGCTCAATATCCTCCAACCCGTTATTTCAGGAAGTTATACCGGTGACAACCTCGACTATGTGCTGAGGGATTCCTACATGTGCGGCGTGGCCGTGGGCCCTGTCGATCTGACACGGCTGATTCATTACACAATCGTGACAGACAAGGGATTCACGATTCATAAAACCGGGCTTCCCGCGCTCCAAATGTTCTTGAACACAAGGATGTACCTCTACTCCAACGTGTATTTTCACCGCACGACCAGGGCGATCGACATCCACCTCCGCGATATCTTCGGTGAAACGATGAAGCTGCTGTGCCCGCGCGACCCGCGAAAGAATATGGAGGAGTATCGCACGCTGACGGATTGGTCGCTCCTGGAAGAAGTTCGCGGCTGGAACCACTCTCGCCAGAAAATCCGCCGACAATTGGGCCATGAATGGGCGCGGATCTTAGACCGCGACGTCAAATGGAAGATGGCCTACAGCACGACCCTGAAGGAAAAAGGTCAGGAGCGCGGCATGGCGTTTCCCAGCCATCGGCACTTTGAACAGCAGATTGTCAAAGAATTGCCGGCTGGCTTGAAGCGACTTCAATTCCGGGTGGATATGGCCCTCTTGGATCCACGACCCGATCCAAAAGATCGACGCGGGAACCCCTTATACGTCTATGATCCCGGCACCGACCAGGTGTCTCCCGAACCACTGGAAGAATTCCTAGACCTCTTACCCACGCGACTGATCCAATTTCGGATCTATTCGCTCGACCATACCCACGACGCCACCCTGTCGCAAGCTGCCGCAACCGTGTTGAATAAAACACCGACCAGTCTGGAATCGAATTATTAGGGTAGTGGCACGCTTATGTAGCGATGAGAATCCCTAGGCCGACATCTTCAACGGCAGGTTTTTCGTCAACTGAGCTTTTTTTGTTTTCATGACCTCCCGCTGTTTCTCCGACGGAAAATGCGGGCCCCGTTTCGTCGATGGGAATCGGCTTTCAAAACGCTCAATCACTTCGAGTGCTTCAGCCTCTTCGCCGGCCCGAAGGAGCAGCTGCAGGAGCCGAAAATACGCTGGAACGAGGAGCAGCAGGTGCCGGACCTCTCTGGCCTCTTCCACAACGTAGCGATACCCTTGGATGGCAATTTCCTGGTTGATCTTTTCATAGGCGAGTGCCTCGATCATCTGGATTCCCAATCGATCCGTATCGGCACTGATGCACCGTTCCCATTGCCCGTTCACCAAGGCCCGTACTTCTTCCGCTGAGAGTTGGATCCCCCCATTCTTGATATTCCGACGAAGATTCTCCAACACACCCCTCGCTTCGAGCCACGCCCCGTACAGTCCAATCAGCACTCCGACACAGGGAATCGGTCGTTGGCATTTCCCATCAAGAGGTGAAAAGTATTTCTTCGCAACGTGGGACGGTGAATACACTCCCCCATTCGCAGCGGCACAGACTTCACAGATGTGGTCGTCGTCAGGAGTGACATAGAGATACATTCGAATACCGGAGCGGTCGAAGATATCGACGGCGAGGATACGGCCGGCCATGATCTGCATCTGGTAGTATTGCCACACAACGAGAAGGCCAAGAATGCCCACCAAATAGACGGTTACGTCCTGAAATTGCCACCCCTCAAGCATCGATACCCCCTCCATCACCAGGTGCAGATGATGTCTAAGACCAAAGTCGTCTCAGAAATTCTGCGTTTTCTCAAATGGGTATAGGGCTCTATCGGCTAACATCCCGGTATACTTGACTCGTCTGACCCCCATTGTGACTACCTTGCCGTTTCAAGGGAGTCTGGCAGGTATCCTGCAGGATTACTCGGATACCAAACGTACGATATCCACAGGAAGGAGGCTGAAATGGGGATTCTAGGGAAATGGCTGATTGCTGTCTGTGGGATTCTAATCTCATTAGCCACCCCATCTTATGCGCAACTTGGAGGGGGACAACAGGGGGCGCAAAGAATCCTCAATAGCATGCCACCAGATATGCTGGCGAAGGTTCAATCTTTGGCACAAATCCTCCAGCAGAACATCAAAGATGGGAAAATCACCGACGACGAAGTCAAACGAAACCTGATGTCGGGCAACCTGGCGGAACGGCTGAAACAATTGAGCCCTGAGGCAGACCAGCTCTTGTCTGACATCAGCCAAGCTTCGAAAGAAGGGAAAGGGCCTGGAGAAGAAAGCCTGCTACCGTTACTGGGGGGATTGGGCATCTCGCCGGAATAAGAAACATAGAACGATCAAATCTCACCTTGATGCGTTGACGTCAGTTGGATTGGCTCCAATTCTCTCCCTCTTCTCCTCCGATGTTGCTGACTTTTTCGTACGTTCTTCTCGATGTTCAGAGATGAGCGCTGCAGTAACCAACAGCTGGATGCCGATGAGGAGAAGAAAGAGCGCCCCCTTGAACTGTCCAGTCTGCTCAGAAATTGAGAATTGCCGGGTTGCAAGCAGGAGAGAAACGATGGAAAGAACGAACAGGAAGATTCTCATGTCTGATACCTGCAGAATAAGTCAGAGGGTATGCCTACGGATGAGACCAGGTCAACCAGAAACAATACGGCAAGACGGGAAACGAAGGGCCATCAGCGTCACGGCTCGGGCGAGCCCACACCAGATCCCGGGTCGGTGACAGGGACCGGAGCGGCCGATTGCACCCTCCCCTTGAACGGCAGATCCAACAACGCATAGGGATTCACACGTGCACCGTTGAGTTTCACACCCCAATGGAGATGGGGGCCGGTCGCGCGACCCGTGGCACCCACCTTGCCAATGACCTGGCCGGCTCTCACTGCCTCTCCATCTTTGACCAGCACCTCAGACAGATGGAAATACATCGAGAAGAACCCAAGCCCATGATCGAGGAAGATGCCCTTCCCTGAAAAAAAGTGTTCCACGGTGAGACGGACGATCCCGTCATTCGTCGCCAACACATCCGTTCCGAGTGGAGCACCGATATCCTCCCCGTTATGAGGATTACGAGGCTGCCCGTTCATGATCCGGACACTGCCGAAAATTCCGGTTCGCTTGCCTGCGACAGGCTCGACGAATTCCCCCTGCCATAACTTTGTCTGAGATCCATGCGCCAACACTTCTCTGACCTGGACTTGTTCGCGTTTCCATCGTGCTAGGCTTTTCTTATCGAGATCGACCTTGTTTCTTGGTAGAGTCAGGTGCTCCACGTGAAAGTCCTCTTTGACAACCTCGACTTGGTACGTGACCGTTTCGCTTCGTTCCCCAGCCTTTACTGTGACGGTCAGCTCATGGATTCCTGGTTCATCTTGCAGGTCAATCCCTAACAATCCTACAAACCCGTTCCGCTCTTCAGGTCTCGTATCCGGGAAGAAACTGACGGAGCGACCAAGAAAGGTGCCCTGCACACGGGTGGTCCCACCTTCGTTTGGAATCTTCACCACAAGAATTTGTCCTTGCTTGCCGCTATAGTCCACCTTGATGGGCTGGGAACTCGGCAAGGGGTCCGCCAGGAGATTTACGGGAAAAGCAGCTGCGAGTAGAACCATCGCGCCGATTCCAACACGTCGTAGCACGGTACGACCACGAGCATTCGAGTCGCTCATCAACGTCATCGATAAAATCTCCCACCGGACACTTGGGAAATCAATTCTTCAACACGCCGATTCACCGCGCTAAAGGGATCCATACATAGAATGGTTTCTTCCCAATAGCCATTCAATTTGAGATACGTCCAGTCGACCGTATAGGATCGATTCTTCGCTCGTGCGAACCGGATAAAGTCGCCACGCACCTTGGCCCTCGTCGTTTGTGGGGGCGTGGACATCGCACGTTGAACCATCCCTTCTTCCACGACTCGTTCGATCAACCCACGAGATTCCATCAAATAGTACAACCCACGCGTCCGTTTCACATCATGGTACTGTAAATCCAACAAGAACACCCGCGGGTCGTCCCACCCGCACTGTCGCTTATCGACGTACGATTGGATCAGGTGTTTCTTCGTCACCCAGTCGATCTGATGCGTGAGCTGCATGGGGTCGTCCTCCAATTGCTGCAGCACGGATTCCCACTTGTCGCACACATCGTCCAAGATCGGTTCATGGTCCTCCTGGGCCAAATATTCTTGAGCCCGCTTCAAGTAGACTCGCTGGATTTCGATCGCCGTCATGTGCCGACCATCATCCAGCTTGACTTTCTTTTGCAGCGTCGGATCGCGTGACACCTCCCGAATGGCTTTCACCGAATCTTCCAGCTCCATCCCATGCACCGTGTACCCTTCTTCGATCATCGACAGGACCAAGGCCGCTGTCCCCACCTTGAGGTACGTGGCATACTCGGACATGTTGGAGTCACCGACGATGATATGGAGCCGTCGATACCGTTCCGCATCGGAATGAGGTTCATCACGGGTATTGATGATACTCCTGGAAGAGGTCGTAGAAGACGACGTTTTCTCATGAATGTGCTGAGCCCGCTGAGAAATGAAGTACTGAGGCTTCCCGGATACTTTCAGGACTTTTCCCGCCCCACTGAACACCTGCCGGGTCACAAAAAATGGGATCAATTGTTCAGTGACTTTCCAAAAATCGACGTCGCGCCGCATGAGGAAGTTCTCGTGACAGCCGTACGTGTTGCCCAATGAGTCCGTATTATTCTTAAAAATGTAGATCTCTCCCGACAGACCCTCTTCGCGAAGCCGCTCCTCTGCCGCCGGCAGACAGGCTTCCAGCAGCCGCTCCCCGGCCTTGTCATGGACCACAAGGTCAAGGATGTTGTCACATTCCGGAGTCGAGTATTCAGGATGGCACCCGGTATCTTGGTAGAACCGTGCCCCGTTGACCAAAAACGCGTTCGACGGCCAACTATTAGGGATCAATCCTTCGAAGATGTACCCGAGCACCTTCTCCATGGGGAGGTAGATCCGGCCATTGGGAGAAAAAATAAGGCCGTACTCGTTTTCGAGACCGAATATCCTCTGTTTCATAGGACCTGAAGGCAACATACAAGCTATAGAAACAGGTTACACGCCCATTCCGGGATGTGCAACAAACGACGCGTTCACGAAAGTGGAAGCTATGAAGAGAGGATTTGTCGGACGTCACTCATCGACAAACGACGAAACTTTCGGCCTGTGCGGGTCCGGTCCAAGACCGCCACTTCCAAGCCTTCAGGCTGCAGCTTCTGATTCGCCGTCTGTTCAAGTGCTTCGACGCATAGATTCAATGCAGCGTTGAGTACAGGAGCGTGACTGGGGCTTTTGTCCTTCAACAGAGATTGGACGGCTTCAGATCTTCCCCCGATCACCGCAAAGTTCTTTTCATCGATGATGCTGCCGTCGAACGAAATACGATAGATCTCATTCGGATGGTTATTGGCGCCAGCCTGCACGACCAAAATCTCCACTTCAAGCGGCTTCATTTCCTGGCTGAACACCGTGCCGAGGCTTTGTGAGTAGCCGTTTGCAAGAGAACGTCCAGTGACATCCTCCCGGCTATACATAAACCCCTTGAGATCGGCGTGACGGATTCCTGCTTTTCGCAGATTTTCAAACTCACTGTATTTGCCGGCCCCGGCAAACGCGATATTGTCGTAGATCTCTGAGACTTTGTGCAGAGACGCGCTTGGATTGTCCGCGGTCAAGAGGATGCCGTCGACATATTCCATCGCGATGATCGAACGGCCTTTTGCAATCCCCTTTCTGGCATACTCGGCCTTGTCCTGCATCATCTGCTCAGGGGAGACGTAGTAGGGCATAGCCATGATCAGGTCTCCCTTAAGCGACGTGCGGTGATCATGTCGTCATAGACCGCTTTCAGCTGGTCATCGGCGACGTCAGTGATACCCTGAGCCGTCACAAACTTGGCAGTCGGATAGATCCCGCGTATGAGATCCGGTCCACCTGTTCCGACATCATCATCAGCGGCATTGTAAAGCGACAACAACGCCAGCTTGAGCGCTTCAGCCTCAGAAAGGTTCTTCCGAAAGTGCTCTCGCATCGTATTGCGGGCGTCTTTCCCTCCTGAACCGATGGCATGGTAGTCGGATTCTTCATATCTCCCACCGGTGATATCGTACTTGAATATCCGCCCTTCCTCACGCTTGACGTCGTACCCGACATAGAGCGGCATCACCACCAACCCTTGGAACACCATCGGGAGATTTGCCTTGACCATCTGTCCAAGTTTGTTGGCTTTCCCCTCGCATGACAGCACCATTCCTTCCAGTTTCTCATAGTGCTCCAGCTCGGTCTGAAACAATTTCGCCATCTCGATGCATGGCCCGGCCGCTCCGGCGATTGCCATCGCCGACCATTCGTCAATCTTGAACACCTTCTCAATACGGCGATCCGCAATCTGAAATCCCTCTGTTGCCCGGCGATCACCGGCGATCACGACACCAGCTCGATACTTGATGGCCAATACGGTCGTGGCCTGGGGCACAGGCAAGGCCCCAGCCCGTGCCTGCTCCACTGCCTGGATCGGGCCATGACCACCTGGGGTCAATCCTGGATAATGTTTGGTGAGAAAATCAAAAAAACTGGAGTCGTCGTGATCGGGGAGATAGGGCAACTTCATCGTGTTCTTAGGCCACCATCTCTCATACTTGGAGTCGTTCGAGCAACTCATCAACCGAATTTGCCGTGTCCAACAGTTCGCGGGTCAATGATTGCGTACCCCGATGTGGATCCATCAACGGCACTTTCTTGATGGTGTTATTGCCGACATCGAACAGAACGGATGTCCAACTCGCCCCGTAGAGGGACTTCGAGAACTTCTGTACACAACGCCCACGAAAATAGGCCCGCGTACCGAACGGAGGATTGAGTTCAGCCCGTTCAATCTCCTCCTCCCCAACAATTCGATCGATGAGATGACCACGCTCCAGTGTATAAAACAATCCTTTTTCAGGACGGACGTCATGGTACTGGAGATCCATCAGCTTGATTCGTGGATCAGTCCATCCACACCCTTTCCGTTCCATATAGGACTCGATCATGTGGCGCTTGGCCACCCAATCCAACTCTTTCACGAGCAACCGTGGATCGCGTTCCAGCTTGGTCAACACATCATCCCAACAGACCAGCACATCCTGTGTAGCGGCTGGGCAACCATGGGCGGTATAAAAGGTCTGGGCGGCTTGTAGGTACGCTCGCTGAACCGCAAGCGCTGTGGTCGGCCTCCCACCGGCCAGCTTGACCGTCTGCTTCACATCAAGGTCACGTGAAACTTGCTTGAACACTCGAACCGGCTCATCAAGTTCCACCTGAGGCAAGTCCGCTCCGAATTCGAGCAATTCCAGCACGATATCCAATGTCCCTACCTTCAGATAGGTCGAAACCTCGGCCATATTGGCATCACCGGTGATGACATGGAGTCTTCGAAAGCGTGCCGCATCGGCATGCGGTTCGTCTCGTGTATTGATGATCGGACGCTTAACCATTGTGTTGAGATCCATCAGACACTCAAAGAAGTCCGCACGCTGAGAGATTTGATATTCTGCCGGACTGGTCTGGTTTTCCGCTCCAACCTTGCCTGCTCCGGCAAAGATCGACCGAGTCACGAGAAATGGGGTCAAGACACGCGCAATCTTGTCGAACGACACAGCCCTGGAGACGAGATAGTTTTCATGGTATCCGTAGCTGTTGCCTTTGCCGTCTGAGTTATTCTTGTACAAGAGATATTGTTCGCTCCCCCTCACACGAGCTATCTCTTGAAGGCACTTCGCAAGGATTCGCTCTCCGATGCGCTCAAACGCTACCACCTCACGAGCGGTGGAACATTCCGGCGTCGAATATTCAGGATGAGCTCCATCGACATATAACCGGCCTCCGTTGGCCAATACTTTATTCAGCTGTCGGTTATAGTCGGGATTCGGACGCTCCCGTTCACCATCGACCTCAAAGCCACGGGCATCCAGAAGAGGATTCTCATGTTCGTAATCCCAAATCGCTCCTGGCGCCGGTAAGGCCGGATAATGGCCGATCACAGCAAAGGAGCCGGAGACCGGGTCCATCGCAAACCCGTCCTTCGCCGCAATGCCAAACTCCGTCTCGGTCCCAAACACTCGTGGGCGGTTCGTGGGAATGGAATCGTGCATAAGGTTGTTAGAGATAGTGGCCCGTACTGATGGTTTCAATTTGTCGATGTTCCGTCGGCCCACCGCTGATGGTGCGGATGTGAACGATCTTTTCACCTTTCTTCCCGGCGACTTTGGCCCAATCGTCCGGGTTGGTCGTGTTGGGTAGATCCTCGTGCTCCTTGAATTCTTCTCGAATAGCGCGAATCAAATCGTCCGAGCGTAATCCCGAACCTTCTTGTGCGATCACGCGCTTCACGGCAAACTTCTTCGCACGCGAGACAATTCCTTCGATCAATGCCCCGCTGGCAAAATCCTTGAAGTAGAGCACTTCTTTTTCACCATTGGCATAGGTCACTTCGATGAACTTGTTTTCCTCACTGGCCGCATACATCGTGTCGACAGTCAACGCCGTCAATCGATCGACGAGCGCCTGCCGATCGCCTCCATGCCGTGCCAAATCCTCATCGGCAAACGGAAGATCCATCGAGATATATTTCGAAAAAATGTCTCGAGCTGCCGCGGCATCCGGTCGTCCCACTTTGACTTTGACATCCAATCGTCCCGCACGCAGCACGGCAGGATCGATCAAATCTTGTCGATTGCTCGCCCCGATGACGATGACATTCCGCAACCGCTCCACCCCATCGATCTCTGAGAGGAATTGGGGAACGATCGTAGACTCAATATCCGACGAGATCCCAGTACCACGTGTCCGAAACAGCGCATCCATCTCATCGAAGAAAACGATCACCGGATGGCCATCTTCAGCCCGTTCCTTGGCTTTCTTGAAGACCTCACGCACCTGCCGTTCCGATTCCCCCACATACTTATTCAGCAGTTCAGGTCCTTTGACATGGAGAAAGTAACTGCGAATTTCCTTCCCGGCTCGATGGCCCAATTTCTTGGCGATCGAGTTGGCTACGGCTTTGGCAATCAGAGTCTTCCCGCAGCCAGGCGGACCATACAGCAGGACTCCCTTCGGGGCGCTGAGTTTATACTCAGAAAACACCTGTGGATGCAGGAACGGCAGTTCGACGGCATCGCGCACGTGTTCCAATTCTTTTTGAAGACCGCCGATATTCTCATAATCTACGTCGGGAACCTCTTCCAACACGAGCTCTGCCGCTTCGGACTTCGGCAACTTCTCAATCACATAGCCCGAACGGGCATCATACAGGAGATGATCCCCGACACTCAGTCGCTCCGCCAGCAACGGATCACCCAACTCAGCCACTTTCTCTTCATCGAAATGGAGCGTGACGAGGGCTCGCCCACCCTCAAGCACATCTTTGAGCCGAACGACCTCGCCCTGACTGTCGAATCCCTTCACCTCGATCACATTGAGGGCTTCATTGAGCACAACTTCTCGTCCCTTACGTAACTCCGTTGGTCTGATCGAGGGATGAAGGCTGACCTTCATTTTTCGTCCAGACACATAGACGTTTCCGGTGCCGTCAGCATTCATGCCTGAAAAAATGGCGTAGGCCGACGGCGGTGCCGTCAGCTTTTCGACTTCGGTCCTGAGCGCCTCGATCTGAGCCTTGGCTTCCTGCAACGTCGCCGCAAGCCTTTCATTCTGCTTATTGGCCTGATCGAGTTGATGTCGTGACTCGTACAGCCGACGGATCTCTTCTTCCATCAACTGAATCTGAACACGCAGCTTGTCCACTTCCCGAGTGTGTTCGTCGTTCTTGTGGATCATTTCTCCATCACCCTCACCCTCAGACAACCGTTTCGTAATCTTCTTAACAGAATCTCGGAGGGACCGGAGTCGATTTGGCCGACCTTTGCTTTCCGCCATATCGAAACAACATGAATAATTCGCAGAATTGAACGCGAATCAAGCTGGTTTTTGGATTCTAACACCCGACCTAGGGGTGGTCAACTCCAACAGGCGATCTCGCGATGTTGATGAGCACGTCACGTGGCAAAAGGACTCACATCTCCAATGCACGCATGAATTCATGGACCGCCATCCCGATGTCGTCGCGTGTTAACAGCGCTCCCATTACGGCAACTCCATAGGCGCCGGCTTGACGGACTTCACGGACGCGATCACATGTAATCCCTCCGATGGCAAAAATCGGGATGGGCGAGTGGCAACACGCCTCGCGCAATAGATCAAGCCCTAGCGGAGGCCCAAAAGATCGTTTGGAGGAGGTGTCGAAGATGGGGCCAAGAACAACGTAGTCGGCGCCGTCGCGACCAGCACGACGCACGTCCTCGGCCGAATGAGTAGACACACCGATCAATTGAGCCGGACCAACAATCCGACGTACAGCACGAGCAGATAAACTATCCGCCCGCAGGTGAACACCAGGCAGATCGAGGGCCATCGCAAGATCCACACGGTCATTTATGATCAACGAGATCGAACTTGATGCCGTCATGTTCTGGATCTCCCTCGCCAGCGAAAGGAGTTCGCCTGTGGAAAGATCGCGCTCTCTTAACTGAATAGCCTGTACACCAGCCTCACTCGCGTACTGGAGCACCGTTGAGAGAGCGCGTCCTCGCACTTGGTGACGATCAGTGACCAGGAGTAAACGGAAATTGACTCGCGGCATGCTCGAAGACGGTTAGAAGGAAACACTGCGGTGTGAGGAGATTCACGGCAAGTTATCGCTCTTCTCCTTTACCCACTCTCACCATTTGCGGACTAGCTAAAGCATTCCTTCGATCGGGCTACTGGCCGTTGCGTACAACTTTCGCGGAATACGGCCGGCCTTGTAGGCGAGACGCCCGGCATGAACAGCACACTTCATCGCTTCCGCCATGGCAATCGGATCCCGAGCACCTGCAATCGCGGTATTCATGAGCACCGCATCGGCACCGTACTCCATGGCCAAGGCTGCATCGGATGCCGTTCCGACGCCCGCATCAACGATAATCGGCACATTGACAGTTTCCATGATAATTTTTAAGTTATATGGGTTGCGGATGCCGAGCCCGGATCCTATGGGGGCAGCCAAAGGCATGACAGCCGGGCACCCGATATCCACAAGTTTCTTGGCAACGATCGGATCATCATTGGTGTATGGAAGCACAATAAATCCTTCTTTAATAAGAATCTTAGCAGCTTCGATCAATCCGGCCGTATCCGGGAACAACGTCCGCTCATCGCCGAGCACCTCCAACTTCACCAAATCCGAGACCCCGGCGGCACGAGCCAAACGAGAATACCGAACGGCATCCTCTACGCTGTAGCAGCCGGCTGTGTTCGGCAAAATCGTGTATTTCTTGGGATCAATGTAATCGAGCAGGTTATCTTTCGATCGATCAGTGATATTCACTCGACGAACTGCGACGGTGACCACGTCGGCGCCCGATGCTTCAATCGCCTTTTGTGTTTCGACAAAATCCTTATATTTCCCAGTCCCGACCCAGAGCCGAGACTTGAACTCACGCCCAGCAATAATCAGCCGATCCTCTGCCATTGTATCCTCTTAAAATGACCCGCCGCCGATAAAACCAAGAATTTCAAGCCGATCCCCATCGTTGAGCACACGTTCCCCAAATACTGCACGATCAAGAATCTCAAGGTTTAGTTCGACTGCAACCCGCTCGGTCTTAATATCCAGTTCTTGTAGTAGATCAGCAACCGTGGCGCCGCCGCGCCAAGGCCGAGCTTGTCCGTTTACATGGATCTGGATATCGCATCCCATATCAGTCATCCTATGAGACCAGAATTCAGCTTGTCAACAAAGCGACTCTTGCGTGGAAGGTCCTAGACACCCCACAATGGGCTCATCATGAACGAGAATAATCGACAGTTGGCCACCATCTTCCGATCGATGGCCGACCTCCTGGCATCTCGACGAGCCAACCCCTATCGAGTCCGGGCCTATCGACGGGCCGCCGATGCACTGGTTGCAATCGAGGAAGACGTGGCGACGGTAGCAGATCGCCATGGACTTGAGGAAATTGATGGAATCGGGGCTGATCTGGCTAAAAAAATCGAAGAGTTCCTTGCGACGGGAACGGTCCGTGCCTATGAAGAGCTCAAAACCCCTCTCCCGGCAGAAGTTCAGGATTGGGCAACGCTTCCCGGACTTTCCGATTCACTCGTAACATACCTGTACTTCCGACTCGGAATACGGACGCTGGCCGATCTCGATCAACTTGTCAGATCACACTTGATTCGAACGTTGCCGAACTTCTCCGGCTCAGAGGAGCAGTTGTTGCACGCCGTTCACCAACGCATGCACAACTCCGATCCCTAAGAGACCTTCAGTTCTTTGAAGATCTTCCAGCTCTTCAACAGCTCCACCGCCTTCTGCAGTTGGACGTCCTGCTCAAGCGACAGTTCCCCGCTCAATTCCGGCAAGGCCGGGGGAGGCGTTCCGTTTTTCAAACTGGGTTCGTCTGGAGACTTTCCGTCGTGTGGTGAGGCATCCTTACCGGCCGGCGGTTTAACGGCCTTCCCCTCCGTCTCCTTCTCGTTCGGTTTCCCATCAGGCCCTTTGGTCGGAGAAGCGTTGGCGAGCTTTACCACAATATCCGGAGTAATCCCCGTTGACTGAATGGACCGACCTCTTGGTGTGTAGTACTTAGCAGTCGTCAGGCGAAGCCCTGAACCATCCCCTAAAGCCAGGATCGTTTGCACGGACCCTTTCCCGAACGAGGTGGTTCCAACGACGACCGCTCGTCCCCAATCTTGCAGAGCCCCAGCCACAATCTCCGACGCACTGGCTGACCCCTCGTTGACAAGCACAATTACCGGAAGGTCTTCAAGCTGATCTTTAGACTTTGCGAACCACTCGTCCTTTTTCCCTTCCCGGCTTTTTGTGTAGACCACCAACTTGCCGCTGGGGAGGAATTGTTCGGACACATCGACGGCCGCCGTCAGCAGGCCTCCAGGATTATTGCGTAGATCGAGAATTGTCCCCTGCACTTTCTGGTCGCGAAACTGCTTGATCGCTTTGGAGAGGTCTCGGCCGGTCGCTTCTTGGAACTGCGTCAGCCGAACATAGCCGACGTTGTCGATTACCTTTGACTTCACACTTTCTATTTTGATGGTATCTCGAACAAGCGTGAACACCAATGGATCCGGTGCGCCATCCCGTTGAATGGTCAAGTTGACTTTGCTGCCTTTTGGGCCTCGCATCTTGGTGACGGCATCCATCAAGCTCAGATCTTTTGTCGGATCGTCATTGACTTTAGTGATGAAATCACCGGCCTTGATCCCAGCGCGATGAGCGGGCGTCCCCTCGATCGGAGCGATGACCGACAAACGGTTATCCTTCACCCCGATTTGAATACCGACCCCCCCAAATTCTCCTCTGGTCTCAACCTGCATCTCCTTGTACATCTCAGGTGTCATGTAGGCCGAGTGGGGATCAAGCGTCGCCAGCATGCCACGAATGGCACCTTGGATGAGGTCTTTGGGCTTCGTTTCCTCAACATAATGTTTTTGAACCTGGTTGAGGACTTCGGAAAATGTCTTGAGCTCTTCGTAAGTTTCGCTCGCATGTCCGGTCCGTTCCCACCCTTTTCCAATGACGACTCCACCGAGAAGGGCGAGTGCGATCATCGGTCCGACCACCCAAGAGTTCCGCCGCGGCTGCTGTTCCATCATCGTGATTTCCCTTCTTTCCTGCGTCATCCGACGGTCCGCTCACCCAACCTCGACAAGAACCGACTCAGCGCTTGGCCAGCCACTGAAGCGGATCAACCGGTTCGGCCCCCTCACGCAATTCAAAGTATAATGTATTTTCACCGATCATGCCCGTATCCCCGGTCTCTCCGATAGCTTGGCCTTCGACAACTTGCTCACCGACTCTCGTCAGTATCTTGGACGCGTGCGCATAGAGCGAGAAGAAGCCGTTGGCATGATCCACGATTATAACGAGTCCATACCCTTTCAGCCAGTCAGAGTAGACCACACTCCCGGGCATTACCGCATGAATCAGACTTCCCTCTGAGGCTCGGATCTCAATTCCTTTACGCTGCACATAGGTATCGAACGTCGGGTGCTTCTGGCGTCCGAAGAATGAGACGACCTTCCCTTCCACCGGCCAAGGCAGCATCCCACGGCTGGCGGCACGCGGTGGCGGCAATGGCGGCGCCGAAGTCGTCGGGGGACTCATGGCGATTGCACGTCGGCGTGTCTCTAACTCCTGTAACAAGCTATCCAGTCGCGAGGCCGATCGTTCCAGCTCCTTCACAGCACGATGATATGAATCTTTTTGGTGCCGAATCTTGCCAAGGTAGACTTTCTTTTCCTTTTGAAGGCTTCGAATGTCGGCCAATTTCTTTTCAATATTTTGTATAAACGTCACCATTCCAGCTCTGGCCTCAGCGCGCTGACGCTCGACCTCCTCCATCCTGGCCATATCTGTCCGGAAGGTCTCAAGCAATTCGTAGTCCTTTCGCGAAACGGTGGAAAGGTACTGTGCTCGACGTTGGAGATCGCCGTACGAATCGGACGCCAAGAGCGCCTTCACATACCCGAACCGTCCTTCCATGTATTGCACCCGAAGCCGTGAGCGAATCGCCTCACGCCGAGCCTGCATACCAGTCCGCATCGCTGTCAGTTCTGCGGTGATCTCCTCGATCTCTCGATCTTTTTGTCGGATTTTCTGGTTGATGTCTCGATGATCCTGTCGATGACGGATTAACCGTTCATCCAATGATTGAATGCCATGGAGAACCGATTCCCATTTCTTTTCCGCCTCATCGGCTCGCTTCCGTTTTTCTTGTATCTTTCCTTTCAACGCCTCCAGAGTCTTACGTTGGCGTTCGATCTTTTCCGAAATGGGATCATCCGCAGCCTCCACGGCAGATACCAACCCACCGAACGCAGCACAACACAGGAAGAAAGCGTAAGAGAGCTTCATGTGCGTCCCTCCCCGACTCGGAGGAGCGACACCACACTTCCTGCAAGCCCCAACCCCATTCCAGCCATGATGAGAGCCAGACAGAGCGACAATGGGAAGAATGACAACATGCTCTCGATTCCACTAAACCGACCAGTCAATTGCATCTGCTGACGAAACAGTTCAAACCCAATCCTTAAGATCCCCAACGATAACGCGCTACCGAATGCTCCGAGCACAGCCCCTTCAATAAAATATGGAATGCGAATGAACGTACGCGTCGCCCCTATCGAACGAAGGATCTCAATCTCCTCTCGCCTGGTAAACAGTGCGAGCCGAATCGTGTTGCCGATAATTGTCACTGAGGCGGCAGAAAGCAGCATCCCCACACCAATCGCAACCAGCTCGATGTAGCCGATCAGTTCAGTCAGCACGTTAATCCATTCCTGATTATAGTCGACCTTAGCGACACCTTCCATCGTTTGCACCCGGTCAGCCCAGCCTTGCATCGACTCTGGAGACCGATAATTCGGGGCAAGCGTGACCACAAACGACGCCGGAAGCGGGTTCTCACCCAGCCCCTCAAGCAAATGAGAGTCTGCAGGAAATTGTGCGCGGAACTCCTTCAGCGCCTGCTCCTTTGAAATAAACACCACCTCCGATACCATCCGATCCACCTTGAGTTGTTGTTCCAGAGCTTGTCTCAAGGAAGAAGAAACGCCGTCATCCAGATAGACCATGATCTTGACGTCTTCCTGAAGCCACCCAGCTGCATGGCGGAGGTTTACATACAGAAGCAGAAAGATCCCGACGCAGGCTAGGGTAAAGGCTGTGGTCAAGATGGCCACGATCGTCGTCGTGCGATTGGTCCGCATATTGGCCCAGGCTTCACGAACAATATATAAAAACCGTCTCATGCTTCGACTCGCTCGGCCGATCGGCGTTCCTGCGTCAGCACGCCGTCCACCAGCGTTACCGCTCGCCGATGAACCTGTTTCACGACCTGAGGATCGTGTGTGGCAACGATCACGGTCGTCCCACGGGCATTGATCAGCTTGAACAACTCGATAATCTCCCCGGTACGTTCGGGATCCAGGTTCCCCGTCGGTTCGTCGGCGAGGAGCACGACCGGACCATTGACAATCGCCCGCGCAATGCACACACGCTGCTGCTCCCCAGCCGAGAGACTATTCGGAGGCTGATCCTTCTTGTGATCAACACCCACAGCGCGCAACGCTTCAGTCACCTTGCGTCGGATGTCCCTTTCCGACACACCTTGCACAACCAACGGAAGCGCAACATTGTCAAAAACGGATTTTTTCGACAAGAGCCGAAAATCTTGGAAGACCGTACCGATCTTCCGTCTGAGATACGGAACCTCTGATGGTTTCAGCTTGGTCACGTTTCTACCGTGAACGAAGATCTGTCCTTCATCAGGCTGCTCCTCACCAATCAGCATACGTAGCAAGGTGGATTTCCCCGCTCCACTTGGCCCCATGAGAAGAACAAACTCCCCCTTCTCAATCTCCATGGTGACATCGGAGAGCGCCGGTCGCCGATCGTAGCATTTCGAAACATGGATGAGTTGAATGATCGCGTCCACAGAGTTCCCTTACAGAGAGGTCGACACCATCACCGCTCGGTGAGGTCAAATGCATTCTGGACATGCTCGATGTGTCCCTGCGCGGAAGGTCGCCCATGGACCAACACCACATCAAATCGGCAGAGTCTGTCGGACCAATGGCGCCGTGCCAAGTACTGTCCAGCCAGCTTTGCCAATTTGGCCTGCTTCCGATGATTCACCGCGAGCAATGCCCCACCAAACGCATTGGTCGCCCGACCTTTGACTTCGACAAAGACGACGACCCCACGGTCTTCCGCTACAAGGTCTAATTCTCCAATGGTCGTCCGGACGTTGCGATCAAGAATCCGATAGCCCTTGGCGCACAGAAACTGTTCCGCCAAGCTTTCGCTGGCTTGACCATACAGATGACGTTGGTCCGGAATAGCCATGCGTTTTCTAGTTAGAAGAGCTTTGAACTCTCCTGCGAAGCAGACCGCACCTTCGACGCATTCATCACTTCCTGCACCGGAGAGAACGTTCGTCGGTGTATGGAACAGGGGCCGTGGCGAGCGAGTCGCGCTAAGTGCTCTGCGGTGCCATACCCCTTATGGGAAAGGAAACCATATTCAGGGAACGTCTCGTGATAGCTCGCCATCAGGCGATCTCGCGTGACTTTCGCAACGATGGAAGCCGCAGCAATTGATACGGAGAGGGAATCCCCCTTGATGATGGGCCGAGTCGGCACTGCCAGCCCAGAGAGCACCACGGCATCAATCAGTAGATAGTCTGCAGGAGGAACCAGTTGATCGACAGCTCGACGCATCGCCAACCGGGTTGCTGTAAGGATATTCAGCTGGTCAATCTCCGCAGCACCTGCCGACCCAATTCCGATCGCGACGGCCTGCTGAAGAATCGTAGCATACACATCCTCACGATCCTTTGCCGACAGTTGTTTCGAATCGTTGATCCCCAACGGTCGACATCGAGATGGCAAGATGACGGCCGCCGCAACCACGGGACCAGCGAGGGGGCCTCTTCCCGCTTCATCGATGCCGGCGATGCGTCGATAGCCACAATGCCTGGCGGCCCGCTCAAACTCCTGGGTGGGCCCCATCGAACAATCCCTCACTGGCAATCATACGATCATTTTGCCATGATGGAACATACTTTCAGAGATATGACCTATGCCGTGACTGTCGCTTCCTCCGACGCAGCGGGCTGTGTAGACGTCTTGCTCTCTCCCCCTCCTACAAACTCCCGCTCCTCGACTTTTGCAAATTTCCCCTTCTTGCCGCGCAGGTAGTAGAGTTTTGCCCGTCGAACCTTTCCCTGTCGGACGACATCAATCTTGGCGACAATCGGAGAATGCACCGGGAAAATGCGCTCAACCCCGACTCCATACGAAAGTTTTCGGACCGTAAACATTTCCGTATTCAGGCTTCCCTTGCGGGCAATCACCGTTCCTTCATAGACCTGAATGCGCTCTTTTTCGCCTTCGACAACTTTGACGTGGACCCTGACGGTATCCCCGATCTCAAAATGTGGCACGGACTTCTTCGTTAACGATCGTTGAATTCGTTCCAACTGATTCATATCCCTATCCCTCCTCCCGGCATGATATCGGAGCCGCTACTAAGCCTTCGCTCATCAACTCATCTAGTAATCGTCGATCTTCCCCCGTAAACAACCGATCCCGCAAAAGATCGGGGCGTCTGAGATACGTGCTGCGCAACGCTTGTTTTCGACGCCACAACCGAATCGCCTCATGATGGCCGGACAGCAAGACTTCAGGCACTCCGATTCCACCAAACTCAGCCGGTTTCGTATACTGCGGATACTCCAACAGCGATTCAGAAAACGACTCTTCCACCACAGACTGTGGATCTCCTAAGACACCAGGAACCAACCGTGCCGCGGCATCGATCAACACCAGAGCCGGCAACTCGCCTCCAGTCAAGACATAGTCTCCGAGCGACACCTCGTCCGGATTCAAGGCCAGACGCACACGCTCATCCACGCCTTCATAATGCCCGCAGAGAATCACGATACGGCGAGACTCACCGGCTAACTCTTGCACATAGGACTGCGTCAATCGGCGCCCTTGAGGGGTTGGAAATACAACCCGAATATCCTCTCCATTCGACTGTGCGTCTGCACGCACTGAGGCGACCGCTCGGAGGATCGGCTCAGCCTTCATGACCATCCCTGCCCCGCCTCCATAGGGCGTGTCATCCACCATCTTATGGCGATCTGTCGCAAAGTCGCGAAGGTTGTGTATGTGTACGTGAAGAAGGCCCTTCTCTTGTCCTCGCTTCAGCATGCTGTGAGCCAACACCGGCTCCAACATCCCAGGAAACAATGTCAAGAGCTCGAACCGCAACATGCTAGGCATCCAATCCGTCGATCATCCGAACCGTCATGGTTCGCGCGGGGAGATTGACCGCTCGAACCACGTCTTTCGCCGCTGGAATCAGGAGTTCTTTCTCTTCTTGACGGACAACAAATACCGGATTTCCCGGCAAATTCCAAACTTCTTCCAATCTTCCGATTGTCCGCCCTTCTTCGGTATACACGGTCAACCCGATCAAATCACACTCATAGTACTGCCCATCCGGAAGATCCGGCACGACCCCTCGAATCGTCTGAATGTAACCGCCGCGCCAAAGAGAGGCTTCCTCCGGTGTCGTGAGACCGCCCAGTCCAAGTATAAACCGGTCGCCGGCTCGTCTCACATGCGTGACATTGGTCTCAAGAGTCCGGCCATCTCTTCCCATCAGACTCACTCGCTTCAACCCCTCAAATCGGCCAGGTACATCGGAGAGCGGTCGAACCTTAACCTCTCCACGCACGCCGAACGGGCGCTCGATCTGGCCCACCGTGACAGTCTCGAGCTGATCCGCCATAGGCCGACGTTACGATTTGGCCGGCGCCTTTTTCTGCGCGGCTTTTTCAGCTTCGAATTGCTTCCAGACTCCAGCCCTACGCAGCAATGTCCGGACCGTCACCGTGGGCTGAGCACCATGGTGCAACCACCGGAGCACACGCTCCTGCTTGAGTTCCGGCACACCGGCCTCTTTTAGGGGATCGAAGATCCCCAGGATCTCAAGGAAGCGCCCGTCGCGGGCCTTCCGCGAGTCCGCCGCTACCACTCGATACATCGGTCGTTTATGCCTTCCCGTTCGAGCCAGCCTCAAATGTACAGCCACAACTGTCCTCCTTCTCCCGCCATGTGAAGACCGCCTACCGAGACCGTAGGAGCTGGGCGAGCTGCCGACGCCCCCCTGAACCGGTCATCGCTTTCGCCAACTTCTTTGCGGACAAGAATTGCTTGATCAGGCGATTCACGTCCTGCACCGTCGTCCCGCTCCCGCGGGCAATTCGTTTCTTTCGGCTCCCATTGATGATCGTATGGTCGCGACGTTCCCGGGCGGTCATCGAATCAATCACGGCTACGACCCGGCTGATCTCCCGCTCCGGCTTATCGCCTTCCATCGCTTGCTTTAACTTCTGGCCACCTGGGAGCATACCCAAAATCTGCTCTAAGGACCCCATTCGATTCACCTGTCCCAGTTGGGTCCGAAAATCCTCGAGCGTAAACGTGTTGCTGCTAAGCCGCTTCTGCGCTTCATCTGCCTGTTCCCGCGTGATCGTTTCTTGCGCTTTTTCGATGAGCGAGAGGACATCGCCCATTCCCAGTATGCGAGACGCCATCCGATCCGGATGAAACGGTTCAAGGGCATCCAATTTTTCGCCGACGCCCAGAAACTTGATCGGCTTCCCTGTAGCAGCTCGAATGGATAGAACCGCTCCTCCACGGGCGTCCCCCTCGACCTTCGTCAGGATGACGCCGGTGAGTCCCACCTTTTGATCGAACTGCCCGGCCATCGTGACGGCATCTTGACCGGTCATCGCATCAGCGACCAGCAGCACTTCATGAGGAGACACCGCGGATTTGACCGCAATCAGCTCACCCATCAACTCCTCATCGATATGCAACCGACCGCCTGTATCCAGAATAATGAGGTCGAAGCCCTGCTCTTGTCCTCGCTCCACCCCTGCTCGACAGATACGCACAACATCGGCTTGGGAAGCCTGGGCATGGTCAGTCCGATGCACCTCCACCCCAAGGTCCCGTCCAAGAGCCGACAATTGCTCGCCGGCTGCAGGTCGGCGAGGATCGGCCGCAACGAGGAGCACTCGCTTGCCTTGATTTTTGAATAGACGAGCAAGCTTGCCGCTTGCCGTCGTCTTTCCGGCACCTTGCAGACCGACCATCATCACGATCGTCGGTGGTCTGGAGCTCAGGGCAAGGCCAGCCCGTTCATGCCCCATCATCGCACGCAGTTCATCCCACACGACCTTGACAACCTGGTGCCCAGGGGTCAGACTTTGAAGAACTTCCTGCCCTATCGCTTTTTCACGGACCCGATCGATAAACTCTTTGACAATCTTAAAGTTGACGTCCGCTTCGAGCAGTGCAAATCGCACCTCTTTCAGGGCGTCGGTGATATTTTGCTCCGTGAGCACACCCTGCCCCCGAAGCTTCCGCAGGACCTTCTCGAATTTCTCACTCAGGGCATCAAGCATAACGTCCGACCGCCACACAGAACGAGGCCATCGAGGCCTTGAACCAGGCCTTCGATCGCCTCGAAAATCCTAGAAAAAGAGCATCGGGGAGTGTATAGGACCGGTCAAGACAAGTCAAGGTCATCACAAGTCAGTAGTTTTATTGACATGCTGTAAACCTTCGGATATGGTGCATTTCAAGCACAACGAATTTCATGTGCCAATCCCGGAAGGAGGACGAGCGAGCGCGTGCGAAAATCGCCATGGGTGCTTTTCATGTTTGTGCTGATCGGTGGCCTGCTTGGCGGAATCCTAGGCGAGATTCTCCACGTCATGGCACCCCAAGGGACCATCCAGAGCATCTTCTCGACTCATTTCACACCCGGGATCGACCCACCCCTAACGATCAACCTCGTCTTGATCAAGCTCGTCCTCGGGTTCAGCGTGAAGGTGAACATTCTGAGCGTGCTCGGGATGTTTATCGGTATCTACCTCTACAAACACGTCTAAGAGTTCGCGTTCAACGCCTGAAGCCGCAGCGACCGAATCTGATTGCGCAACTCAGCCGCCCGTTCAAAGGCCAACTCCTTGGCGGCCACTTTCATCTCCGTCTCCAATCGTTCGATCCGTTGATCGATTGATTCGGCATCTCCATACGGAACCGTCGATTCCGCCGCAAGATCCAGCTGGACATAATCCATTTCGCCGACGGCATACTCTAGAGGTGGGATGTTCTTCTTAATTCCAACGGGGGTAATGCCATGCGCTCGGTTATACTCCGCCTGGATGCCCCGGCGTCGGTTGGTTTCCTCAATCGCCTGCTTCATCGAGTCCGTTACGAAATCGCCATAGAAAATCACCCGTCCATCGAGATTGCGTGCCGCCCGACCTGCGGTTTGGATCAGTGAGCGATAGGAACGGAGATACCCTTCCTTGTCGGCGTCAAGAATCGCAACCAGACTGACCTCGGGGATATCGAGCCCTTCCCGCAGCAAATTGATCCCAACCAGGACATCGAAGATCCCACACCGAAGATCGCGGACGATCTCGGCCCGTTCGAGCGTCTTGATATCTGAATGCAAATAGCGAACTTTGACTCTGAGGTCGTGAAAGTACTCAGTCAAATCTTCGGCCATCCGTTTTGTGAGCGTCGTGACCAGCACCCTGCCACCCTTGGCAACTTCCGAACGAACCTGACCAAGCAAATGATCGACTTGCCCCTTGGCCGGCACCACCTCGATCGGCGGATCCATGAGTCCAGTCGGCCGTACGATCTGTTCGACCACGTCAGGACCGGCATGCTTGAGTTCAAATGTGCCTGGAGTGGCGGACACATACAGCACCTGATTGAGACACTGTTCAAATTCGGCAAACTTCAACGGACGGTTGTCCACCGCCGACGGCAGTCTAAATCCGTACTCCACCAGCGTCCGCTTTCTGGAATAGTCGCCCTCGTACATCCCCCCGACCTGGGGAACGGTCGCGTGCGACTCGTCGATGATCAACAGAAAGTCTTTCGGGAAATAGTCGAGCAACGTAGGAGGCGGCTCACCCGGCATACGGCCGCTGAGATGACGTGAGTAGTTTTCGATGCCATGGCAATAGCCCATCGCCCGAATCATTTCGAGATCGAACTTGGTGCGCTGCTGGATTCGTTGGGCCTCCACCAGTCGTCCCGCTTTCTGGAGTTCCATCACACGCTCATCGAGTTCCTCTTCGATCCCGGTAATCGCCCGCTCATAGCGGTCGGGCGCGATGAGGTAATGGGTGTTCGGATAGATAGCCACCTTCGGCAACTTGCCCA
>JAOUHJ010000039.1 GCA_029865225.1 Nitrospira sp. | reverse complement strand
TCGGCCGCTTGACGGAAGAAGTCGAAGTGGGGAAGGTCTATATGGGGACCGTCAGAAAAATCATGGACTTCGGTGCCTTTGTGGAGGTCTTGCCAGGAACAGATGGGTTGGTCCACATTTCTCAACTAGCGCATCACCGTGTGAAGGCCGTGTCCGACGAAGTCTCAGAAGGGGACCAAATTCTGGTGAAGGTTCTGGAAATCGATAAACAGGGCAAAATTCGGCTGAGTCGAAAAGAGACGCTTCCCATGCCAACAGGAAGCGGCACCAAGGATTCTTCCGGCGAGTAACTCTTGTACCGCAAGCTCATTCTCGATAACGGGATTCGCCTCGTCACTGAGCGAATCCCGACCCTCAAATCCGTCACCATAGGCATCTGGGTTGATGTGGGCTCTCGTGATGAAGTCCCCGCCGAGGCCGGGTATTCGCACTTCATCGAGCATATGTTTTTTAAAGGGACGGCCACTCGGACTGCCACAGATATCTCTAAAGAAATCGATGGCTTAGGTGGAGAAATCAACGCCTTCACCACACGTGAGACAACCACGTTCTACGTGAAAGTATTGGATCAACACCTCCCCAAGGCTCTGGATCTCCTCTCCGACCTCTTCCTCCGATCGCGCCTCGAGAAAAAGGAAATTGAAAAAGAAAAACAGGTGGTTCGTGAGGAGATCCGGATGGTCCAAGATGATCCAGAAGATCTGGTCCAGGATCTTCATACAAAATTGGTGATGGGAAGGCATCCCTTGAGCCGCCCGATTCTTGGGAAGGAATCAACCATTGCTCAAATCACTCGGCGGGACCTGTTGCGATACATTGATGTCCACTATCGACCAGAAAGGATCGTGATCGCCGTTGCCGGAAATTTTGATCAACCGAAACTTGAAGCTACTATCGCCCGCGTGTTCGGAAAGTATGGACATTCAAGTCGTGCGCTACCTTCTAAACGCTGGCCTCCCGACATCTGCTGTGGCGTGACCATGAAACAAAAGCCATTGGAGCAAGTGCATCTCTGTGTAGGTTTGCCAGGGGTTGCGGCCGGTCATAAGGATCGATACGCAGTCTATGCCCTGAATAGTGTGCTAGGTGGCAGTGTCAGCTCAAGACTTTTTCAAGAGATACGGGAAAAACGAGGGTTATCCTATTCCATCTATTCCTTCTTGTCGGGCTATTCTGATGGTGGAACCATCACGATTTATGCAGGGACTCAGGCGCGAGAAGTTGAGCGCGTGCTCGATCTAGTTTGTCGCGAAATTCGAAAGCTGGCCAAACAGGGCATCGACTCTAGTGAATTGAGGCGCACGAAGGATCAGATGAAAGGGGGCCTCATGCTCAGTTTGGAGAGTTCGCATAGTCGTATGAATAAGCTCGCCAAAGATGAACTCATAGCGGGTGCCCATACAACCCTCGAAGACATGCTCAAAGAAATTGATGCCGTGACGGAACAACAGATATCTCGGGTTGCAGAGGATTCATTCATCTCCAAGCGCGTAGCATTAACTGCTCTAGGGCCGTTCACCTCTCGACAGGGGCATGTATTGAGTGCGCGATATGGGTGACCACCTGATAGATCGGGTGCCAGCGGTCATATAACTTATTGTTTATTAAGTATTTAATGGCGCATCGTTTACTAGTCTGCTCAACCAAACATTTCCTTGACTTGACATCGCAGTTTCAGTACCGTTCCGATACTATTGGCCGGGCTTTGTGCCTGGTTTTGAGAAGTTTGTACGGCCCACAGGGAGCAATAGATTCGCTTGGGTATCGATACCGGTGCTTTAGTACATCGCGAACACTGAATAATTATTGGCTGGTCAACCTATCGTGTTCAATTTGATGAAGGAGGGAAGAGGTATGAAGAGGGCTGTCGTTCTAGCTGCCGTAGCGGTATTTTGTGGGTTCGGCTTGCTAGCAGCCGAATCGTCATTTGCCGCGGGCGCCATTGAAAAATTGGGACTTGCTGATGCGGTCGTTGGCGGGAAACCACTGAAGGCCGAAGCTGGGTTGAAGACGCTGCAAGGACGGGTTTGGTCGCAATGGGCTGATAATCCCGATGGGGAACTCCTATTTGGGATCCAGTACTGGAATACCGGAGAACCAGGGTCTGGTGACACCGGTGGCCGATCCTCGACCATGCTTGATGTGAAACCCCCAGACCCTTTATTTAGCTGCTGTGCATGGGGTTTTTCTGGTGGAGCTGAGAAGAATTCGGCGTATTCTGGATGGTATCACGCGGCCACCACCGTCCGTCTGGCGGTCAAGGACAAGGCGCTCATGGACCAGATCATCAAGGCCTCGCAGGAATTGGTGGCCATGGAAGTCACGCTCAGTGGCCGAACCATTACCGCTTTCAAAGTGCTGAAGGAAGATTAAACATTCCAACGGCCGAAGACGTTTTAAGGAGGATGTGATCATGATGTTGCAGAAGCAGGGTGCAGCCATTCTTGCAGCCGTCGCACTGGTACTTGGTATGGCTTCGACGGCTCCGGCGATTGAATCATTTCAGGAACGGTTTGAGTGGGGAGATATGAGCAAGCCGACCACCATCCAAGGTCGGGTTATCGTGCTGGATCCCTATGAAGAGGCTGTCTGGATCAACGTTGCTGTCTACGGCGGTAACGCCGAAAGCGGCTTGTTTTGGCAAAAGGTTCACCCAGGGAAAACGTTGAAGTTTTATGCCGAGAAGTCCGCCTGGCAGGAGCTCAAGAAGATGGGGCGATCCCATGCGGGACCGGCAGCTGCCAAAGAAGTGCCTCCTGGGAGCACCACGGATTTGATCGAATTCGTTGCTGTAGAAAGTGATCAGAACCATCGTGTCATCTCGTCGGTGAAAAGGATTCCGGAGGTGTCTGGGGCAATGGGCAAGCCGCTGAGTATTACGGGCCTTCGATTTAAGGAATGTGCTGGGAAAAACGAGTTTGACTCAACCTGTTCAAAGGCTAAGACAGCTCTCAATGAATCTCCGGTATCGCCCGATGGGAGCAACGTCGGTATGCAATATGATGTCATGCTTCCTGGCGGGAAAACAGTTGGTGGATTGATTCCTTGGACTGCGTCCTATAATCAAGCCCACTAGGCTATAGAACCAGGTAGTCAGGAAGGCGGCCTCCCCCTTGTAGGGGAGCCGCCTTTTTCTTTATCTCATCAATCAGTCCACGGCCTAGGTGCTGGGTGCCTGGCCGGAGTCCTGATTGACCAGGCGCTGGAGGTCGGCAAGGCGATTCATCGCATCCAGCGGTGTTATTGAAAATAGATCGATCTGCTTCACCTCATCGATAATTGGATGGGGGTGAGGGAGAGCATGGGTCGTCTTGGAGGAGTGTTCTTGTGTGAACTCGGAGGGTACTGAATCAGGTTGCTCCAGTTGGTACAGGACAGCTTGTGCTCTATTAATAACAGCGGCCGGTAATCCGGCAAGCTTGGCCACGTGAATGCCGTAGCTGCGATCTGCTTTTCCAGCCACGATCTTTCTAAGAAAGACGACATCCCCACCACGCTCCTGAACCGCCACGCGATAATTTTTGATCCCGGTCCGTTGCTGTTCTAGATTGGTCATTTCATGATAGTGCGTGGCAAACAAGGTCCGTGCCCCTAATCGTGTGCAGTCATGGATATACTCCGCAATCGCCCACGCAATGCTCAGCCCATCATAAGTGCTTGTGCCTCGACCAATTTCATCCAACAAGATCAAACTCCGCCGTGTGGCGGTTTCTAGAATTTGGGCCGTCTCGACCATTTCAACCATGAAGGTGCTCTGGCCTCCAGCGAGATTATCGGAGGCCCCCACTCTTGTGAAAATACGGTCGGTGACACCAATTCTCGCCTCCGCTGCAGGAACAAAGCTTCCAATCTGCGCCATTAGAACAATCAATGCGACTTGCCGAAGATAGGTGCTTTTCCCGGCCATGTTTGGTCCGGTAATGATTAAGAGACGGTTCATGCCCAGATCCAGACAGGTGTCATTTGGGACGAAGGTGGAATCGATGCCAAGACGCTCGACAACGGGATGACGACCTTCGTGAATAGTGAGGATTCCCTCATCTGTAACGGTCGGCTTCACGTACCGATGAAGGGCAGCAACTTCTGCCAACCCAGCCACGACGTCAATAAGGGAAAGGGTGGTGGCTATTCTGTCCAACCGATGCGCGCCTTCGGCTAAACGCGAACGAAGACGAATAAACGCTTCCTGCTCGCTGGCAACAAGTTTCACATCAGCCCCGATGACACGCTCTTCAAGCTCACTCAACTCGGCAGTCATGAATCGTTCAGCGTTCACGAGGGTTTGCTTGCGGATATAGTCGGTCGGCACACGGTTCAGATTGACCTTGGTCACCTCGATGTAATAGCCATATATCTGATTATAGCGCACCTTCAGCGATTCAATACCGGATCGTTCTCGCTCGCGAACCTCAAGCGCAGCGATCCATCCCTTGCCTTCTTTACTCACCTTGCGCCACTCGTCAATTTGAGGATCGTATCCTTCCTTAAAAATATTTCCATCCCGGATCGAAAGCGGGGCATCTGGGAGGATGGATTGTTCGATCAGCTCATGGAGGTCTTGGGCACTATCCCACGAGGCTCGCGCATCCAGAAACAGTTGGCTCCGGAGGAGATCCAATTGATGGCAAACTTCTGGTAAGGCACCGAGTGATCGTTTCAGGGCAAGCAGTTCACGCGGGCCTGACAACCCCAGGACAAGACGACTCCCAAGTCGTGCGATGTCTTGAATCTCCCGCAAGGCAGAACGGAGAGCCGTTCGGACCATCAGCCGGTCTTTCAGTTCCTCCACGGCATCCAATCTGGGGCGGATCTGTTCGCAGCGAATCAGGGGCCTCATCAGCCATTGACGGAGAAGACGGCTTCCCATGGCCGTGATGGTCCGATCGAGGATACTTACGAGGGTTGTCGAGTGTGAACTGGGGGAAGCCTCTCCTCCGGTCAATGGTTTGAGCAATTCGAGATTGCGAATGGTTGCACTATCAAGCTGCATACACTCGTTCGTCCCCCGTGGCAGGATCCGACGGATATGAGTTAATGGAACCGTCGGCTGGGTCTCACGGAGGTATTCCAGCACCGCTCCAGCTGCACCGATGCCTGTAGACAGATGTTGACAGCCGATACTTTCAAGAGATTCCACGCCGAAATGCTCGTATAGCACACGCGTGGCATGTTGTGGGTCAAATGAGCCAGAGGGACGGAGGCACAACCGAGCCCCGACGACCTCGTCAATCCAGCGGAAGCCTTGGCGATCAAAATTGTCAGGAAGCAGCAATTCTCGAGGGTCCGACCGCGTGAGCTCATCCCTGAGTTGGTGAACTGCTTGGGGACCGTCCGTCTCCATGACCCAAAATTCACCGGTGGATACCTCGAGGGTAGCCAACCCAATAATAAATCCTCGGGATGAATCCGAACGAATAGCCAGCGACATCAAATAGTTGAACTCGCCAGGAGACAGAAACTCAGTATCGACCAGCGTGCCAGGGGTATACAGTCTCACTACCTCGCGCCGAACCAGGCCTTTCGCAGCCTTGGGATCTTCGACCTGCTCACAGAGGGCGACAATTCGTCCGGCTTTCAATAACCTCGCGATGTAGCCGGTCGCAGCATGAAATGGAACGCCACAAAGGGGAACTGGATCAGCGCTGTTCTTATCGCGTGAGGTTAGGGCAATGGAGAGAATTCTAGAGGCCACCTGAGCATCTTCATAGAACATCTCATAAAAATCTCCGACGCGGAAAAACAGGATCGCATCAGGGTAACCCTGTTTGATGTCGCGATATTGTCGCATCAATGGACTCAGGTTGAGATCACTCATCATGAAAACCCACGGAAGCTTCCAGTTGGGATCCCGCTGATGATCGTCCAGAAATCCTTTCCAGGGATTCCCGAAGCCGCTCCAAATCGACCTCGGCTTGCTGTAAGGCCTTTGTTTTCCGTTTGAGGTCGATTCGCGCTCGTACCCAGGGAGGGAACAATAAGATAGCCGCGACGAGGACACCGACGAGGAAACCAGCCATGATGGGTTGGTAAATAGGAGTCGAGGCTTCAAGCAAGCCGAAGAAATACCTCAGAGTGACTTCCTCTTCCTGGTTTTGAAGGAAAAACGCCAGTGAAAGCAGTAAGAGGATCCCGATTAAGACCACACGGATCATCGGTCAGAAACCTTTCCCTTGGCTCGGCCTCCCGATTGAGACGATCGTGATCGTCGACCACTGGAATGGCGAGCCTTACGGATCCGCATCAAAAGCGATCGAGCCTCGGTCCCTCGGGCTTTCAGCCGCGCCATTCTGGTCGTTCTGGTTCGATGAATCAACTCTACGTCCAGCCGATCTGCTGGGAGTAACGCAGGAAATCGATCGGCCCATTCAATCGCGGTCGCGGTCTCACCTGAAAAGCAAGCCGATAGTCCGATTTCCTCAGCTTCTGCAGGTTGGTGTAATCGATAGAGATCAAGGTGAATGAGCGGAAGTCTTCCTTGATATTCGTGCATGAGCATGAACGTGGGACTGGAGACAGCCGACGCTGATCCACCAAGCCCGGCCACGATCCCGCGGACCAGGGCAGTTTTGCCTGCACCCAATTCTCCGATCAAGGTGAGCACGTCGCCTCCTCGCAGCACCGTCCCGATCGTCCGGCCAAACAAATCTGTCTCACGAGGAGATGCAAGCGTCACATCCAGGAGGTCGCGAGATTTAGACATAGAAACGGTAGCGGACGGGCTCGTCGTGTTCCAAATCGAATCAATTTTCCGCGGTCTCGCCGACCAGTTTGAGCGTATAGGGAATCTGTTCCACCAGATCTCCCGCGATCATCCCAGCTTGTCCCTTGTCGGCAGCAGCCAAATCACCAGCCAATCCATGAAGGTAGGTCGCGGCGCAAGCCGCCTCCCATGAAGGAAAACCTTGTGCAAGAAGTCCTACCATCATGCCCGTCAACACATCACCTGTTCCCGCCGTCGCCATTCCCGGATTTCCGGTCGGACAGATGGCAACCGCACCGTCCGGTCGCGCCACCACCGTTCTGGATCCTTTTAGCACAACGAACAAACCGCGCTCTCGAGCAAAGCGTGTCGCAATACCGAGCCGGTCATTATTGACGGTCTGAGACGTGGCCTCCGGTTCGAGTCGTGCCATCTCACCGGGATGGGGTGTGATGATCGGGGGAGTTTTGCACGATGCGAGCAAACCGATACGTCCAGACAAGGCGTTCAGAGCGTCAGCGTCAAACACCGTTGGTCGGTCAACGTGCTTAGTCAGGGCTTGGATGAGCTCGACTGTCTCAGGAGCCGTTGAAAGCCCTGGCCCAATCGCTATAGCCGTTCTGGCCGCCATGAACGAGATCAACCGGTCCAAGCCAGTCCTCGCCAACGTCCTGGCCTTGGTTTCCGGCATGGGGACGGTCATGGCCTCAAGCAGCTTGGCTTCCAGTACATCATTGACGCTAGAGGGTGTTGCGACAGTTACCAACCCTGTTCCCACTCGGAGCGCGGCCCGAGCGGCAAGCGCAGCGGCGCCGGTCTTCCCTACTGAGCCGGCGATGATACCGGCATGCCCGAACGTTCCCTTGTGACTCGATGGACGTCGCCTGGGTAGGAATGCCTGCACCGCTGTTCGGTTCATCAAGGTGATACGACTGGCCACAGCGTCGACGTAGGCAGGCGGAATACCGATGTCAATAACGGTAATCTCCCCTGCGTGATCCATTCCCTGGCCTTGATAGAGCCCCAATTTAGGAAGGCCAAATGTGACCGTGAGGGATGCGCGCACCGTTCGACCAAGGATCGCCCCGGTGTCAGCATGGAGCCCAGATGGGAGATCGACGGCTACCACGGGATGATGGGCATCGTTGATACTGTCAATGACCTCGGCATAACGGCCAGTGACTGGGGAGGAAAGCCCTGTTCCTAGGAGCGCATCAATCAGGATGTCACTATCGTTCAATAGCGCGTGAGCCTGAGCCTTTGACGTGTAGGGATACACGGAACCAGTGCCTGCTCCACGAACGAATAGCTTATACATCGTGGCGGCATCGCGGCTGAGTTCCCGGGGGGATGCAAGCGTGAGGACACGCACCTTCGCATGACGTCGGCGAAGGAGACGAGCTGCAACGAACCCATCACCACCGTTATTCCCTTTCCCGCAGGCGATGGTCACCGTCTTGCCACGAACAGATCCCCACCGTTCCTCAAGGGAAGAGACAATCCCCATTCCGGCTCGTTCCATCAACGTCGTGGCCGGCACGCGAGCCTCGGTGATCGTTCTCCGATCAAGCTCCTGCATCTGTGCAGCGGTGACGATTTTGGTCATGATGAACCGAGGATGATGAACGGACGGACTCGTAGGCCCGTGGCGTTAGCCCAGGAGGGCCTTCATTTCTTTGACAGCCTGAACAATCCCCACAAGGACGGCTCGTGCGATGATACTATGGCCGATGTTGTACTCGACGATTTCTGCAATATGCGTCAAACGCTTGACGTTGCGATAATCCAGTCCGTGGCCAGCATTGACTCCAATCCCCAACTTGTACGCCAGCCTTGCAGCTTGCGTGATGGATTCGAACTCGGTATCAGCTTCTTTGGATCGTGTGGCGTTTGCATAGCGACCGGTGTGCAGCTCCACAAAATCTGCGGAGATTTTGTGTGCCGCCTTCACTTGGCCGAGATCCGGCTCGATAAAGACGCTGACTGGAATTCCGCCGCCATGCAACTCGGAGATGATGTGTTGAATCCGATCCCGCTGCCCGGCCACATCGAGACCTCCTTCGGTGGTCAGTTCCTGTCGCTTTTCCGGTACCAATGTGACCAGATCCGGTCTGACATTGAGTGCGATTTTCACCATCTCATCGTCCGCAGCCATTTCTAGATCGAGCTTGGTACGGGTGACTTCGCGGAGAAGACGGAGGTCGCGCTCTTGAATATGCCGACGGTCCTCCCGCAAGTGCACGACCAGCCCATCGGCTCCCGCGAGTTCAACGAGAACCGCTGCGGCCAACGGATCCGGATCGGTCCCCCCACGAGCCTGTCTCAAAGTCGCTACATGGTCGACGTTCACACCAAGCCGAGGCATCACCCCTCCTTGTTCAATAAACCAAACCCCTAACGGATAATGTGAGGGTGGAACTTTTGGGGGATCAAGAGAGAATCACCCGTCTGTATTACTAGCAGAAAGGAATCAGAGGGGGCAAGGAGAGGATTGCCGAATCGTGCGGCAGCCGCTCTGGTGCAAACCCGATCCGGTACTTTTCAGGAGCCTAGGAGCCTGTCCGACATTGGAAAGCACGAAAATTTCGACTCACGTATTTGGCTCAGGCTCAACGATCTCGATTCAGTCAATATGATTTGATCCCCCTAAATTGATCAATTTCGTCAATGTCGGACAGCCTCCTAGAGAAAATAACGCAAATTGACTAGACCACAGCCCTGAATTAGAATATGCGACTCTCGTCCCCTCGCTCGTACAGGGCGATGAGTCCTGCTGTAATTTTCTAGAAACGGTCAAGGGAAGTTCATGGGGTTGGGCGAAGGTTTCTATCGGATCAAACGGCTGCCCCCGTATGTCTTCGCCCAGGTTCAATCCCTGAAGCTTGAAGCACGGCAACGCGGTGAGGACATTATCGATTTCGGGATGGGTAATCCCGATCAGCCGACTCCGTCCCATATCGTCGAAAAGATGATCGAGGCGGCCCGAAAGGGTAAGAACCATCGGTATTCGGCGTCGAGAGGAATTACCAAGCTGCGCCATGCAATTTGCAGTTGGTATAAGCGAAACTATGACGTCGAGTTGGATCCAGAGACAGAAGCCATCGTTACCATTGGATCCAAAGAAGGGCTCGCCCACCTGGCCTTGGCCATGATTGGTCCGGGTGATGTCGTCCTGACCCCGACGCCCACATATCCGATCCATATGTACAGTTTCATCATCGCCGGTGGAGAAGTTCGTGGAATCGAGCTCCGCCAGGACAGCGATTTTTTCGAAGACCTGACCCGTGTGTATCGGCAGACGTTCCCAAGGCCAAAGATTCTCGTCATTAATTTTCCGCATAATCCAACCACCGCTGTGGTCGATCTGGAGTTTTTTAAGAAGATCGTGGCCTTTGCCAAAGAGCATAACGTCATCGTCATTCACGATCTTGCCTATGCCGATCTGGTGTTTGACGGGTACAAGGCTCCCAGTTTTCTTCAGGTCCCTGGCGCCAAAGACTGTGGCGTGGAGTTCTATACACTCTCGAAAGCCTACAACATGCCGGGCTGGCGGGTCGGGTTCTGTGTGGGCAATCGAGAGGTGGTCGGGGCCTTGGCAAAGATCAAAAGCTATCTTGATTATGGGATTTTTCAGCCGCTGCAGATCGCGAGCGTGATCGCGCTAAACGGTCCTCAGGACTGCGTCAAGGAGACGGTGCAGCGGTATCAAAAACGCCGCGATGTGCTGGTGGGCGGACTCAATCGAATCGGATGGCACGTTGCTAAACCGCTGGCCACGATGTTTGTCTGGGCACCCATCCCTGTACCCTACCGACATATGGGGTCATTGGAGTTTTCAAAATTGCTGCTCAAGGAGGCGAAGGTGGCTGTGTCGCCTGGCATCGGATTCGGGGAGGGTGGCGACGATTATGTACGATTTGGTCTTGTGGAAAACGAGCATCGGACCAGGCAAGCCGTCCGAGGAATCCGCAAGGCTCTCAAACTTGATGGGGGTGACGAGTGAAGTCGCGTATCGGAGTCGGGATCGTCGGATTCGGCACAGTCGGGACCGGAGTCGCGAAGATTCTCCTGAACAGTGCGGCCCTCATTACCCGTCGCGTGGGTGTGTCGATCGAGCTGGTTCGCGTGGCGGACCTCGACATTACCAGAGATCGCGGTGTCGCACTCGCACCCGGTGTGCTCACCACCGATGTCAAACAGGTGCTGACTGATCCGAACGTCGATATCGTGATTGAACTCATCGGTGGATACGATACGGCGAAGCGGGTCATGTTGGATGCGATTGCAGCGGGAAAACATGTCGTCACCGCCAACAAGGCACTGCTCGCGCTGCATGGAGAGGAAATTTTTCAAGCTGCCACGAGCAAGGGTGTGGAATTGGGGTTTGAGGCCAGTGTGGGCGGGGGTATTCCTGTCATTCGGGCATTGACGGAGGGGTTGGCCGGCAATAGGATTGAGTCCATCTACGGGATCATCAACGGGACGTCGAACTACATTTTGTCCCGCATGACCCATGAAGGACACAGTTTCCAAGAGGTGCTACAGGACGCACAGCGAGCCGGCTATGCCGAGGCCGACCCAACCTTTGACGTTGCGGGGATCGATTCGGCCCACAAGCTTGCCATTCTGGCTTGTCTTGCCTACGGCATGCCGGTTAACTTCAAGGAGGTCTATACCGAAGGCATTACCAACATCACACCGATCGACATCGCCTATGCGAAACAGTTCGGGTATACGATCAAGCTGCTCGGTATCGCGAAGCTTATGGATGGGGAAATCGAGGCGCGGGTTCATCCTACCATGCTTCCATCCACCTCACCGATCGCTCAAGTCGAGGATGTGTACAATGCCATTCAGCTTGTGGGTGACGCCGTTGGGGATGTCGTCCTCTATGGGCGAGGAGCCGGATCCATGCCGACCGGGAGCGCCGTGGTGAGCGATATCATCGCGATCGCCCGGAATGTGATCAAGGGTTCCATCGGTCGTGTGCCGGTGGCCTCATTCCAACAGGACCAGCGACGACCGCTTCGGTTGCGCCCGATGGAAGAAATCAGCTCGCTCTACTATCTTCGATTCACGGTTGTGGACCGCCCGAGTGTGTTGGCGCAGATCGCCGGTGAATTGGGACGCTGTGGGATCAGCATTTCGTCCATGGTGCAACAAGGGCGTTGTGAAGGACAAACGGTGCCGGTCGTCATCAAGACACACAGCGCGAAAGAACGTGATGTGCAAACCGCCCTGCGTGAAATCAACCGAAAGCCGTTCGTCTCCGAGCCGACGATGCTCATTCGGGTCGAAGGGAAGGATGAGTGATCGATGAATCGCTGGCGTGGGGTCATAGAGGAATACCGAAAATTTCTCCCTGTGACCGAGAAGACTCCGGTCATTAGTTTGGGAGAGGGCAACACGCCGCTGATTCGTGCCACCAGATTGGCCAAGGCGATCGCCCCGGGAATCGAGCTGTATCTCAAATTTGAAGGAGTGAATCCTACTGGGTCATTCAAAGATCGCGGCATGACGCTGGCCATCTCAAAGGCGGTAGAAGCCGGCGCACGGGCTGTGATGTGCGCCTCGACAGGCAATACCTCAGCCTCAGCCGCCGCCTACGGAGCTCGTGCCGGATTGTCCGTCTACGTCTTGATTCCAGCCGGAAAGATCGCGATGGGCAAACTCTCCCAGGCGATGATGCATCAGGCGACGGTCATTCAGATCGAGGGCAATTTTGATCAAGCCTTGGCACTCGTGAAAGACTTTTCCACGTCGCTCCACATTGAACTTGTCAACTCAGTGAACCCGTTCAGGATCGAGGGACAGAAAACCGCGGCCTTTGAGATCTGCGACCAACTCGGCGAGGCTCCGGCCCTTCATGTCTTACCGGTCGGGAATGCCGGCAACATTACCGCCTATTGGAAAGGGTACAAAGAATACCGTGCGGCGAACCAGATCAGGCGAGTCCCACGCATGATGGGGTTTCAAGCTTCAGGGGCAGCCCCGATTGTGTTGGGGAAAGTCGTCGAACACCCCCAAACCGTTGCCACCGCGATTCGAATCGGCAATCCTGCCAGCTGGTCGTCGGCCCTCGCAGCGGTTGATGAGTCCACCGGCCTGATCGATATGGTGACGGATGAGGAAATTCTTCAGGCGTACACCACAGTGGCGGCTACGGAAGGAGTCTTTTGCGAACCGGCGTCGGCCGCATCCGTTGCAGGGGTGGCAAAACTGCATAGAAACAAGGCCCTGAAAGAAGGGGAAACCGTCGTCTGCACCTTGACTGGACATGGATTGAAGGATGCTGATACGGCGATCGGCGTGTCGAAACCACCACAAACTGTCAAGGCAACGCGCGAGGACGTTGCCCGGTTTTTGAAAGTCTGAGAGGCGAGCAAACCCCATGAAATATGTGATCGTGCATGCCGGCGGAATCGCCCATTACCCACAAGAAGAACTAGGAGGTCGGACCCCACTCCAAGCGGCCGCCACGCCCTATCTCGATCGTCTGGCGCAGCGCGGAGAACTTGGACAACTGCTGATTCCCGCTGAAGGTGTTCATCCAGGTGGTGGGATCATCGGCACCGCGATCCTTGGCTATGACCCGAAGAGGTATTACCCCGGTCCTGGGCCTCTTGAAGCTGCCAGCTTGGGGGTATCCGCGACGGAACAGGACGTGGTCTATCGCTGCACAATGGTCACCTTGGCACCAGAAGGAGGCAAGGGCGGCGAAATCAAAAAATTAGGCCCCCACGTTATCATGGAAGATGCAACGGCCGGGTTGATTGAGACGGAGGATGCGCGTGATTTGCTCGAGTCGATCAATGAACAGCTCGGCTCCGAAACCATCCAATTCTATCCCGGCGCCGGGCACCGGCATGTCATGGTTTGGGTGAATGGAAAACCGAGAGCTCTCTGCACCGATCCGCAGTCGATACTCGGCCAATCGATCGCTGATGCGTTACCGGCCGGAGATGGGGCAGATATTCTTCGGAAGCTCATGGATGCCTCCTACCTGATTTTGCGGGATCATCCGATCAATGATGAACGAGTTGCTGCCGGGAAGAGACCAGCCAATTGCCTCTGGCTCTGGGGTGAAGGGCGGGCCGTGATGTGGCCGAGTCTGGCGGAACAATACGACATCGTGGGCTCGGTCGTGGCCACCAACGACGTCCATCGGGGCCTCGGGATCAATGCTGGCCTCGATGCGGTGGATCCTGAACGGCTGGAAGGTGGAGATCTTCGGACCAAGGCGACCGTAGCCTTGGAGGAATTTGCCAAGAAAGATTTTGTGTATGTCCATGCCAAGTTGACGGACGAGGTCATTCATGGCACCGACATCAAGGCCAAGGTCCGGGGAATCGAAGAGTTTGATCGGAACATGGTCGGTCCCTTGGTTGAAGGGTTGGACAAGCAAGGTCCCTATCGCTTCCTGGTAATCTGTGACCATAGTGCGGGCATTCAGGGGCCGGCATTCTATGCGTTCGGTGAAGGAGGCGGAAAAGATGTCGGGACTGCCGGTCGCCGTTTCACCGAGGCCGATGCGAATGCCTCTAGCACCCCTGCTCGTGACGCGACCAAATTCGCGAACAAGTTCTTCTCAAAGAACTGACGATCGTGGCGCTGATCGTTCAAAAATACGGCGGCACCTCCGTTGGCACGATCGAGCGCATCCATCGCGTGGCCGACCGTGTAGCCAGAACCCAAGGTGAAGGGCATCAGGTCGTCGTTGTCCTCTCGGCGATGAGCGGCGAAACGGATCGCCTGCTCAAGCTCGCCCATGAGGTAACAGGGACTCCAGATGAGCGTGAATTGGATATGTTGCTCTCGACGGGAGAGCGCGTCACGATTGCGCTGCTCGCCATGGAGTTGCGTGGGCGAGGGCTCAACGCGCGGTCCTTTACGGGCCGTCAGGTCGGCATTATTACCGACAGCGCCCATACCAAAGCCCGTATTGCACGCGTCACCGCCGATCGTATTAAGGAGGCTTTGAACGAGGGTGTCATCCCCGTCGTGGCCGGATTCCAAGGCATCAATGAGCGCTCTGATGTCACCACCCTCGGCAGAGGGGGGTCCGATCTCTCCGCCGTTGCGCTGGCAGCGGCCTTGAAGGCGGATCGGTGCGTCATCTTCACCGATGTCGACGGGGTCTATACTGCGGACCCCAACATCGTGCCCGCAGCCAAGCGGATCGACAAGATTGCCTATGAAGAGATGCTGGAGATGGCGAGTCTTGGCGCAAAAGTGCTTCAAACCAGATCAGTGGAATTTGCCGCCAAGTTCAATGTGCCGGTCGAAGTGAATTCCAGCTTCACAGAAGGGAAGGGAACGCTCGTGACGAAGGAAGATAAGGACATGGAGGCTGTAGCGGTAGCCGGGGTGACTGGAGACCGCAATCAAGCCAAGATCACGATCGTCGGGGTTCCGGACAAGCCGGGTATTGCCGGCAGAATTTTTGGTCCCGTGGCAGAGGCCCACATCAATGTCGACATGATCATTCAAAACATCGGTCAAGCGGCCCTGACCGACCTCTCCTTCACTGTCCCCCGCGCCGATTTAAAGAAAGCCGAGCCGCTCATTCAACGAGTAGCAAAGGACATCGAGGCCAAGTCTGTGTCGATCACCGAGGCGATTGCCAAAGTGTCGCTTATCGGCGTCGGCATGCGCTCGCACTCCGGGGTGGCGGCGAAGATGTTCGAGGTGTTGTCTCGCGAGGGCATCAACATCATGATGATCAGCACGTCGGAGATCAAAATCTCCTGCGTCATCGAAGAGAAGTACCTCGAGCTAGCGATGAGATCACTCCATACTGCCTTTGATCTGGATCAGACGCAGGCCTAACACCCGTTTGACAAAAGCCTCGCCAAGCCAGAGGCCTTGAACGATACTCCCTACGAGCATGAATTTGACCTGAATACCCACACGAACGATGTCCCTCCCATCTCGACAGGGGAGCCCATCTCCTGGTACCCTTTCCCACTATGGCTCGAAAACCCCCTCAATCACGCGATTCTCGCACCCTACGTGAGCATCCGCCTGTTCATCCACGACGGCCGTCGGCGGAACAAGCAGCCGGGTTGGAGATCTATGACACAACCTTGCGGGACGGCGCCCAGGCGGAAGACGTCAGTTTCTCGGCGGACGACAAGGTCCTGATCGCGCAGAAGCTGGACGAGTTGGGCGTCCATTTTATCGAGGGTGGGTGGCCGGGGGCTAACCCGAAAGATATCGAGTTCTTTCGGATGATCAAGACCATCCCGTTGAAACATGCGAACGTGATCGCGTTCGGATCGACCCGGAAGGCCAGCAACGCGGTTCGCAAGGATCCGAATCTCCAGGCCCTGCTCGCGGCAGAGACCACGACCATTACGCTCTTTGGGAAGACCTGGTCGTTGCATGTAACCGACGCGCTCGGCATCTCTTTAGCCAAGAATTTAGAATTGATCGGCGATTCCATCGCGTATCTGCGCGGGAAGGGACGCCGGGTGTTTTACGACGCGGAACACTTCTTCGACGGCTATAAGACCAATCCTGACTATGCGCTGGCGACCATTCGAAAAGCGGTGGAGGCGGGAGCTGAACGGGTGATCTTGTGCGATACGAACGGCGGGACAATGCCGTGGGAGATCCGTGACATCTGCAGCGTGGTGCAACGTGAATGTGCGGTTCCGCTCGGCATTCATGCCCATAACGACTGTGAAATGGCCGTGGCAAACTCATTAGTTGCGATCGAAACCGGTATCCTCCAAGTCCAGGGGACGATCAATGGGATTGGGGAACGGTGTGGGAATGCCAATCTCTGTTCGATCATTCCCAATTTAGAATTGAAGATGAAACGTCGTGCCTTAAGCGATCGATTGAATCATCTGAAAGATGTGGCCGGCTATGTGACGGAGATCGCGAATCTGATGCCGAATAAGCACCAACCCTATGTCGGCGATTCTGCGTTTGCCCATAAAGGGGGCGTGCACATTCATGCGGTCCTCAAGAATCCGGCGACCTATGAGCATATCGATCCGGCCCGAGTCGGCAATCGGCAGCGGATGCTGATCTCCGATTACGGAGGACGAAGTGGACTGCTGGATAAGGTTGAAGCCTATGGAATCAAACTGACGAAAGACCACGCCAAGGTCAATGAGTTGATCCATGCCTTGAAGGATCGAGAAAGCCAGGGCTATCAGTTCGAGGGGGCCGAAGGTTCATTTGAGCTCCTGATGCGCAAGGTCATGGGGAGTCATAAACCATCGTTTCAGCTCCTAGGTTTTCGCGTGATTGTCGAGAAAAAACAAGAAGATGGGCCACCTCTTTCAGAAGCCACGGTGATGGTGAAGGTCGGCGAGGTGATCGAGCATACGGCAGCCGTCGGTGCAGGGCCGGTGAATGCACTGGACCACGCCTTGCGCAAGGCTTTGGAAAAATTCTACCCACAGCTACAAGAAGTCAAACTGCTTGATTATAAGGTGCGCGTCCTCGCGGCCAATAAAGGGACGGAATCCAAGGTGCGGGTCCTGATTGAATCCGGGGATCACAAGGATAAGTGGGGCACGGTTGGGGTCTCGGAAAATATCATGGAGGCGACATGGCAAGCCTTGGCAGATAGCATCGAGTACAAACTGCTTGCCACGGATTAGCGTATTTTCGTAGGAATTCTCCAATTTATTCTTGACAGGCTTCGTAACCTCACGTAACTTAAGCAAAACTCATCGCAACGGGAACGGATCCCATAAGCAGAGCAGCGCGGCGAGTTGGTGCGGTCACGTTGGGGGGATAGCATGAGAAAGGCTGATATCGCTGAGGAAATCTTCAAGCAGGTCGGTATTTCAAAAAACGAGGCATCTGATATCGTGGAGTTTGTCTTGAATCTCCTCAAGTCTGTCTTGCAAAAGGGAGACTCGGTCAAAATCGCGGGGTTTGGAAATTTTGTTGTACGCAGTAAGGGTGCCCGTAAAGGACGAAATCCTCGAACTGGAGAAGAAATTGGGATTACTCCCCGACGCGTCGTCACGTTTCGACCAAGCCAAGTGTTCAAGAAGTACGTCAATTCGTAAGGCTACTTCACCCACATCGTCGACCGCACCGTGAGGCCGGTCATGGGAACTGAGCCCAGGCTGGGGAGTAAGGTTTTCTATAAGATTGGTGAGGTGAGTCACCTAACGAAGCTTCCCGCGTACGTGCTCCGCTTTTGGGAATCGCAATTCACCTTTTTAAAGCCAAAAAAGAGTCGAGGAAATCAACGCCTTTATGTCCAACGGGACGTGGAAACCGTCCTAGAAATCAAGCGGATGCTCTATGAAGAAGGACATACGATCGAAGGGGTGAAACGGTACTGGGTGCGTCGCAGGAGGGTCAACTCACGCAAACTGCGCCCGAGGGAAATCGCGAAAAAGGTGATGGGAGACCTTCGAATTATTCTCAAGATCCTCGACTCGCATGCATGATCACCAGAAGGCCATTTGATCGAGAACGATTCACGGACTATCGATAAGACAGCAGATCGATTGAGATTCGGACATGTCGGGGCGTAGCGCAGCCCGGTAGCGCACTCGCTTGGGGTGCGAGTGGTCGTGGGTTCAAATCCCGCCGCCCCGACCAGTTTCCAGTGTCACAGATGTCCGAACCTTCACCGATGATCGTAGCGAAATGAGTGCCGATCCCCGAGCTGCCGCAGGCAGCTCTTTTTGTTGAACCTCCATCATGCGCATTCTTGTCACCAACGACGATGGGATTCACTCGCCAGGAATCCTGGCCCTCGCAAAAGGACTGGCCAAAATTGGCGACGTCTGGGTGATCGCTCCAGATCGTGAGCGCACGGCGGTCGCCCATGCCGTGACGTTGCACAAACCACTGAGGGTTCAGGAGGTCAAACCACGATTCTTTGCGGTCAATGGGACTCCAGTGGATTGCGTGAATTTGGCGTTGCTGAAGATTATGCCCAAAGCACCGCATCTCGTGGTGTCCGGGATCAATAAGGGAGTCAATCTCGGCGATGATGTGATGTATTCAGGCACCGTTTCGGCGGCCATGGAGGGAGCCATCCTCGGTGTCCCATCCATCGCGGTGTCTCAAGAAGGGAAAGACCAATTTCATTTTGACGTGGGTGTCATTTACGCTGTACGGGTCGCGCAGTTGGTGCTGGCCAGAGGGCTGCCCGACGAGACCTTATTGAATGTGAATATTCCTGATCGCCCACGATCAGGTATCAAAGGTGTGCGAGTCACCTGTCTCAGCCGAAGGCGGTTCCAGAATCCCATTATCGAGAAGGTTGATCCTCACGGACGAAAATACTATTGGATTGCCGGGAAACGCGTCTCATGGAGCCGCAGTAAAGATGCGGACCACGAGGCCATCGAAGACGGGTGTATCTCCATCACGCCGATTCATTTGGACTGTACGCACTATGGGGTCCTTGATCAGTTTCGCCCGTGGGAGACGATGGTGAAGCAGGGCGTTCGAAAGTCCTCCATCATGCGGTTAATACGTGTTGGCGTGGAGGAGTTGGAGACATGATCGGCGAACTCATCGAAACTATCATCGGCGAACTCAGCCGATTCGTGATCGCCTGTATCTCACGATTCGGCTACGGGGGTATTCTGTTCACGATGGCTGTTGAGAGCGCCTGTATCCCGCTGCCAAGTGAAATCATCATGCCTTTTTCCGGGTATCTCGTGACGACCGGAGAATTCACCATGCTGGGGGTCACGCTGGCCGGTGCCGTTGGAAATGTGCTGGGATCCATTGTCGCGTACTACGCGGGCGTCTGGGGTGGACGACCGTTTGCGGAGCGCTATGGACCGTACTTTTTGGTATCACGGCATGATCTGGATGTTGCCGACCGCTGGTTCGCCAAATATGGAGAGGCTGCGGTGTTTTTTGGAAGGATGCTGCCGGTCGTGCGGACGTTCATCTCACTTCCGGCCGGCATTGCGAGGATGAATTTCCCGCGCTTCGTCCTGTTTACGTTTGTCGGAGCCTTGCCCTGGTGCTATCTCTTGGCTTACATCGGCCTTCGGATGGGAGAAGAATGGGAACACCTCCGTGATTACTTTCATCAATTTGACATCCTCATCGGGCTCGTCCTGGCCGTAGGCGTTGGCTACTTCCTGTGGTCACATTGGCCCAAACGCAGAACGAGCGCTGAGCCGTAAATCTTATGCTCAAACTGTTCAATACCCTGACCGGGCGGCAAGAAGTGTTCGAACCGATGGAACCGAAACACGTACGCATGTACGTCTGCGGTGTAACGGTCTACGACTATTGCCACATCGGGCATGCCCGTAGTGCACTGGTCTTCGACGTGCTCAGACGCTACTTGGAATACAGTGGTTATGGTGTCACCTTTGTGAAGAACTTCACGGATGTGGACGACAAGATCATCAAGCGGGCCAATGAGCAGGGTGTCAACTGTGAGACTGTGACGCAGAAGTTTATCCAAGCCTATCATGACGACATGGCAAAGCTCGGTGTGCGCCCAGCCTCGGTCGAACCAAAGGCGACGGAACACATGGCGGAGATCATCGAACTAACCGGGACTTTGCTCCGCAAAGGGCTGGCGTACCAAGTTGAGGGCGACGTGTATTTTGACGTGGCCCAATATCCGGCCTATGGCACACTCTCCAAACGCAAGCTTGAAGATCTCCAGGCGGGCGCCCGGGTTGAAGTCGATGAGCGCAAGAGACACCCGATGGATTTCGCACTTTGGAAGCAGAGCAAGCCAGGGGAGCCGGCGTGGGACAGCCCTTGGGGACAAGGCCGACCGGGCTGGCATATTGAATGTTCAGCCATGTCGATCCGGCATCTTGGTGAAACCTTCGATATTCACGGTGGAGGCATGGATCTGATCTTTCCTCACCATGAAAATGAAATCGCTCAGTCGTGTGGTGCGACGGGCCAGCAATTCGCCAAGTATTGGATCCATAACGGGTTTGTCCAAATCAATAAAGAGAAGATGTCAAAGTCACTCGGCAACTTCTTTACCATCCGTGAGATCTTTGAGAAATCAGAATGGTCGGAAGCGATTACTGGCGAAATCCTTCGGTACTTTCTTCTGTCCACTCACTACCATGGGCCGTTGGATTTCTCAGACCAAGCTCTGAAAGAGGCCAAGAGCGCTCTGAATGGTTTCTATGATCTCTTTGGACGCTTAACCGAGTCTGAGGACAAGGCAATAGCGGACCCAGACCTCGATCTCGCTATAGCTCGTTGTCAAGCAGGGTTTAGGGCCGCGATGGACGACGACTTGAATACGCCCGCCGCCATTGCTGCGTTGCAGGGGCTGCGAAGCGATGTGAACAAATTGATGGGGCACAGTCTCTCTACTGGCGGACGACGAAGAGCTAGAGAAGAATTTTTGTCTCTTGGGAACAACCTAGGGCTGTTCCATTTAGATTTGGATAAGAAGTGGCAGTTTAAGGAGGAAATAGTTGGAACAGGTGCGGTACGAGCCGGAGCGTCAACTGTGACGGGGACCGGTATCGTCTTTACGCCGCTTAGCGATTCAGTCATCGAAACTAGGGTTGCTGAACGCAATGAGGCTCGGCGGAAAAAAGATTTCATGAAAGCCGATGAAATTAGAAAAGAACTCGCAGCTCAGGGCATCATCATCGAGGATAAGCCCGATGGCACCAGCCGGTGGAAACGGTAGTCCACAAGAGATCCTCTACGGTCTCCATGCCGTCCGGGAAGCACTGAAAGCTGAAAACCGACCATTGCAGCGAGTGTTGGTCCTTCGGACTGACAAGCAGTACACAGATGTGGTGCAACTCGCTCGATCACGCCGAATTCCAATTCATGTTCAGCCTCTGGCTTCCTTCGACCGGTTGGTGCCCAATGGCAGGCACCAAGGCGTTATTGCCTTTGCTTCAGCAAAGGCCTACCAGACGGAAGGCTCGATTCTTGCTGGAGCTGCTCACCGGCATGAGCCTGCGTTGCTCGTCATTCTCGATGGGGTGGAAGACCCTCACAACCTCGGGGCTGTACTTCGGACGGCAGAGGGTGCGGGTGTCCATGGAGTGTTTATCCCGGAACGCAGGGCTGTCGGCCTGACATCTGTAGTCGCAAAGGCGTCAGCCGGGGCGATTGATCACATTCCCGTAGCGCGTGTCACCAACATGAGCAGATCGATCGAATCATTGAAGGCAGCCGGTGTCTGGATCTACGGTGTCACTCCGTCGGCAAGTAAGGTCTTTACGGAGATCGACCTTCGAGGGCCGGTTGGGCTAGTCCTGGGCGGAGAGGGGGCGGGCATCAGACCAGGCGTGTTACAGCATTGCGATGACTGCATTCGCATTCCGTTGAGAGGGCGGGTCGCATCATTGAATGTGTCGGCGGCAGCCGCAATTGTCCTCTTCGAAGCCGTTCGTCAACGAGCTCAGCAGAATCACCGGCCATGAGTCACCGGATTCTCAGCGACCCACCTTGGATAGCGGTCTTCAGCAGCTGAGCGGTATTCGAGACACGCATCTTCTTCATCATATTGGCCCGGTGGGCCTCGACGGTTTTGACGCTGATCTTCAGCCGACTGCCGATTTCTTTGTTCTTGAACCCCGCCCAAATCAACTCCAGAATTTCCTGTTCACGTGACGTGAGGGACTCCGGACGTCTTGTGCGCGGCGGAGGCTCGAGGTTCATAAGAGACTTCCGAGGTCGTGGCTTGGCACTTCCTTTAGCCATGATGACAGGTTCTCCTTTGATCGGAATAGGTTTCAGGTATACTCGATGTGACCAACTGGCCGATGACCCAAACATTATGTACCGATTGGTGAAGAATGTAAATTCGGGTAGTTTGGCCCTAGTAGGGTTCCTGGGTAAGGAAAGCACTCTGAGCAATTATGCATGAGAGTCAGTCACTAATCTCGGTATATTTCGTGGTCGGTCTCTTTGGCGCACTTGTCGGGAGCTTCCTGAACGTGTGTATTTACCGGTTGCCGTTACACGAATCCATCGCATGGCCAGGGTCCCATTGCCCAGCCTGTTCGCACCCTATTGCCTGGTATGACAACGTTCCGGTCCTCAGCTACCTGCTACTCGGGGGGCGTTGCCGGCACTGTGCGGTCCGCATTCCGTACCGCTATCCTGTGGTGGAGGGGCTGAATGCTGTGGGCTACGTCGGGATAGTCTCGTTCTTTGGGATGACCTGGTCGGCGGCTGTGTACGGGATGTTGCTTTCGGCTCTTTTTGTTGCTGCTGGAACGGATCTTTCCCATAAGATCATTCCCAATGTCATCACCTTCCCTGGGATTGTGCTCGGGCTCCTCAGTGCCGCAACAATCCTCCCGCTCGGGTTCTTCGAAGGCTTGTTGGGAGTTCTCGTTGGCGGAGGCATCCTATGGCTGCTGGCTTGGGCGAGTCCATATCTCTTCGGCAAAGAGGGCATGGGCGGGGGAGACATCAAGCTGCTCGCGATGATCGGGGCCTTTCTCGGCTGGAAGCCGGCCTTGATGACGATCATGGTTGGTTCCTTCCTTGGTTCCCTGGTGGGTGTGGGTCTTATCGCGACTAAGGTGATACGTCGGGAGGACTATATTCCCTTCGGTCCCTTTCTCGTCTGTGGGGCTCTGGTGTCATTGTTCTTTGGTCAATCCCTCCTTGATTGGTATCAAGGTCTCTTGGCTGGATAATGGCTCCCATGGCCGATTCACAGCCAGTTAGGTGTATCTCTTTCGATAAGACCTGTATCTAATCGTGCATGATATGATTCCGACGTCATCTCCTCCTTCAATCAGCTGCTTCACCGTCTCCTAAAGCACCGCAACCTACCTAAAGCCCCAATAACTCGATGCTTTATGGGAGAGTGGGCTGTTCGGAATAGCTCCGGCTACAACTAGGGAATGGCCGGTAGAAGAGCGGCACACATTTTGACATAGAGATATGTCCAATAAGTAGGACGTGGGACATAGGTGAAAGTATGAAGCAGGATGGAAAATCATTAGCTGAATTGATGGTGGTCGCGGGGATTCTGGCCATGGTCTCTCTTCTGGCACTTCCCAACTACCTTGGACTCAATTCACGAGCCCAACTCCGGTGCGTCACGGAAGAAATAGCCTCCGACCTGCGTCTCGCGAGGCAGCTTGCCTTAACCAATCGAGATCGAGTTCGAATTGTCATTGACGCAGAAGACCAGCGGCTGGTCACACAGTTCGTCAACCAAAATGCCGCTCACCACACGTATCACTATGGGGGAAAGGGGCTCATCATTGAAGAACCGAGTGCAGGGTGGGACATTCTGTTCCACCCCAGCGGTCGCTCAGCGACAGCAACGACAATCCAGCTTAGGAATAGGGAGGGCCAGACCCAAACACTCACGGTGAGTATTACCGGTCGGGTATCGATCTTATGAGCAGTCATCTTCAATGCGACGGTTTCAGCCTGATTGAAGTCATGGTGGCGATGATGATCTCGGGAATTGCGTTGCTGGGGACACTGGGTGCGGTAGAGATCACGTCAAGATACGTGCAGCAGGGTGGTCTCAGTAGCAAGGCACTGGAGCTTGCACAAGGGAAACTCGAAGCGAAGCGTTCCATTCGATGGTCATCTCTTCTCGAAGACGATCTGGATTATGACGGCATTGTTGATGCGATCATGGTAGACGACGGTCAAGGGGCTGATGTCACCGCCGGGGACGGGATCTATACGGCCGGCTACGAACGGGATGGAATCACGCTGGTCTGGACCATTGAGAGTGATCGTGAGAAGTCGCTAAACACCTCGGGGATCGTCGTCATCCGAGCGGCGGCTTCTTACTCCGACCGAAGAGGCCAGCGACGAGAGGTGCAAGTAGCAACCATGCGAGCGAATCCGAACTATGTGGGGCTACGATGATCTATCGAAATTCGGCTCTTTCCATCGTGAGATGTCAACCAGGCTCGCGCAGCCTGTTCAACACTGACGGTGTCTGCCTGAGTGAACTCATGATCAGTTTGGCGATCGGTGCGGTCGTGCTTGCAACGGCGTTAACCACCTTGAATATCGTCCAGACGCATGCCGGTAAGCAGCAACGTTCTCTGAATCAGCAGCAAGACTTACGACTCGGGCTCGAAGTATTTGAACAAGAAGTGCGACTCGCTACGGCCGAGACGATTGTGACGGCAGCCTCGGACCAGTTCCTATTTTACGCCAATCTCAGTGACCATCGGACTGTCACGACCGCCGGGCTTAGTCCTGGACAAACCGTGTTGCCGGTCCTGGACGGGAGTGGATGGGGAGAAGGCAAGACGCTCTCTGTGTGTGGGCGTTATGGCTGCGAATCTCATCGGCTCGCCCATGCGGGGCAACGGTTTCACCTCACGCTCGTGGACCCGATTCAGTCCTCATTTCCTGAAGGTGCATCTGTGCAAATCCTCAATCGAGTCGTCTACTACGTCAAGCGCCAGGAAGCCGGCCAGTCGAATCTGATGCGCATGGTTGATGGCGGCGCGAGCGTTCTAATTGGCGGACTCGACGATCTGCGATTTTCATACAGGAACGACCTGGGGCAAAGCACGGTCCAGGCCGCACTCGTGAGACGAGTAATCTTAGAAATCAATTCAAATCAAGCCCTGCATCGAATGATGCGGGAAGTGAGCATTCGCTCTTAGGAGGGTACCCATTATGTTCTGTCGAAACATCGACGGTGACCAACGAGGGATTGCACTTCTGGGAGCCATGGTGATCGTACTGGTTCTCTCAGTGCTTGCAACGACGCTCTTGAACCTGAGTGGGCAAGAGGCTGTCAGTGCCAGTGCCGCAGGGCAACTGGGCATTGCGCAACAACTTGCTGACGCATCCGCCGAACTTGTAGTGGGATGGTTTCATGAACCGTTGTCCACGAGTACGATCCCGGCGATCGTGGCACTGCGTACCAGGACCGGGCGTGACACGGATGGTGCACCCTCATTTTTTGATGCGACTGGGCGCTCACAATTTGCGGGGACCGTAGACCGTCCGGATTTACACTTCCAGGCTCAGAATGATTCAGACAACCGACTGCTGAATGATCCAGAATACGGACTGTTTCGTGCCATGCAACACCTTGGACGCGTAGAGGAACTCAAAGTGTATGCTCCGACCGATCCAGGCCTGCTCTGTACCGTTGATACGACCATCGCAACCAATACAACCCCTTCCGTTCGGCAATCGGTCCGAATGCAGTTAAGCGCCTTGGGGCTGCCTGCATTGAAGACCGCAGTACAGGTTCACCGGAATCTGGGCCAGCCGCAACCTGGTGGAGAATCACCGGTCTCTCTACATTGGGGTGATTTAAAAGTTGGCGGAAACCTGGTGCTCAAAACGGCCACAGATCTTCCAAGGAAAAGCGGAATTGCTCCGCTCAGCGGGCAGAGCTATGAGGAGCTCGGTCAACGAGAAGATCGGTGGGTGGAGGCCTGGGTGGGAGGCGATGTCCAGTTGACTCAACCGCTTGTCCAGCCATTTACGGATGTGCCCACCAACATTCATGTCGGTCAACATCCCGTTCCCGGAGTTCGCTTCGATGAGTGGCCATACGAACACCTGAAGCGAATGGCCCAACGGTTCGGTCGCTACTACGCAATCGATCGAGACGGTCTTCTCTATCCCCAAGGGATCGTGGAACCAGGCAAAGGGGTGTCTCCGGAGGTGGTAGTGCAATCCCAAGCTCCTGGAGATCAGTTGGGCCTGATCTTTGTCGATACCCTCGACCAGATGCCGCCGCGTGCCGACAATCTTGGAGTGCTCAAGCTCAAGGCGCCGTATATCGAGGGGACGGTGGTCATGCAGGGGCATATTGAACTGGCTCCCAGCGGGAGCGGTGCAGTGATTCCAGTATTGAGCCCCCCAACACCTGATCAAAGCAACTCGCTCGTGCGCACTCCCGTTCACCTCACGGGTATCAATTTCAACGGAGTGCTACACGCCATCGGTACCATCACGCTCTCTGGAGGGGTACGGCTCTATGGAGCGGCATTGGTAGGTGAAACAATTGCGCGATCAGATTCAGGCAGTTCGCTTGAGGTGTGGTACGACCACGATCTTGGGGAGGGTTTGTTTCGAGGGTTGCCGGTGGTCTATCGCGCTCCAGGCACCTGGATGGCACGCTTCTAAGACCGACGTGAGAGAGGAGTCCGAAAAAGCAACTTCTTATTGGCGATGGAAAAGGATGAGCTAGAATGATTGCACAAGACCATGCGGTACGCCCAAGGCGACCGGTTCTATCAGGTGGAAGCCCGAAAAAACACACGATGGCGAAACAACCTCGTAAGATGACGATGGAGCGCAGTCTCTTGGATTGCATCGCCTATCGAGGCTTGATGAGTCAAGCCGACTTGGATGTGGCCATAGAGGAATCATTATCACGCGAGGTGGACCTCGAAACGATCTTGCTTGAAAAGTACCGAGTACCACGTGCCGCACTCGGGTCAGCACTCAGCGAGTTCTATCAGTGTCCCTATGTTCCGTATGATGAGCGGACCATTATTGATCCCGATCTCCTGAAGAATCTGAGTTTCGACTACTTGAGAAGAAATTCGTGGCTTCCCTTGAAGCGACAGGGAACGGTTCTCGATGTGGTCATCAATGATCCTCATGATTTGGAAAAAGGTCTTGATATCCGGCGTGCTTTCCCGGGCCTGACTGTTCGCTTCTCAGTTGGGCTTCGGCGCGATATCGAGCAATACCTGCTTGTTGTGACCGGACAGGTGAGTGGGGGTTCCATTACCGAGATTCTTGGGGAACTTGTCGATGAAGCCGGTATTGAACGAAGCACGGAAGGAGAGCCAGGTGAAATCGATGAAAACGACTCGGCCATCGTACGTCTAGCCAATCAAATTATCGCGGAGGGGTACCGACTCGGAGTTTCTGATGTCCACATCGAACCGTATTCGGATCGTAAAGAAACGGCCGTGCGCTTTCGAGTCGACGGCACGTGTTTTACCTACATGCGCATTCCCGCTGTCTACCGCCGGGCGATTGTCTCGCGCCTAAAGATCATGGCCAATCTGGACATCGCCGAACGGCGGAAGCCTCAGGATGGGAAAATCCGTTACAAGTTAGCCAAGGATCGAGAGATCGAATTGCGAGTCGCAACCTTACCGACCGCCGGGAACAATGAAGATGTGGTGTTGCGGCTCCTGACCGCCAAAGAAATCATGCCGCTCGAGGCCATGGACTTTTCACCGGAGACATTACAAACCGTCAAGGAGTTATCCGAACGGCCGTATGGAATCTTCCTCTGTGTCG
>JAOUHJ010000140.1 GCA_029865225.1 Nitrospira sp. | reverse complement strand
GTTGGCCTTCGCCTGATCTTGGACAGCACCAGGAGGCATGCACGTGAAAACCCGCCATCACCCGTCCGAAACCCGCATCAAATCATGTGGGCTCCCACCAGGTCTCGGCTATCTTGGACAGCAATGAGATCATAAAGAAACAGGCCTCAAGGATTTGGTCTTGTTGAGTGCACACGCCAGTGCTAGGATTGGACTCCTAAAACGATAACTCAAAGGGAAACAAACTACGGCTAGGTGTGCCGGAGTGGCCGTGTAACAAGACGCTCGTCGTGGTGTTACGTGGTCCATCGCGACCCATGAGATGAGGTAAAGCTATGAGTGCCTTCACCTACAAAAGCCAATCGAGTACGGCTGATAGAAACCAACAGGCGAATCCAGTCCGAGAAGGTGAGATCTCGCACGCCGATGATCCGTCCGCCAGTGGAAATCTTGACAAAATTCGAGACATCCTATTCGGGGAACAGGCTCGCGAACACGATCGGCGCTTCGCACAACTCGAGCAACACTTGCTTCGAGAGGCTACTGACCTCCGTAATGACCTGAAACGCCGGTTTGAGAGCCTTGAGGTCTACATCAAGAAAGAAGTCGACGATCTGACGAGCAGGCTGACGAAGGAGCAGGAACTCCGAGGGGAGTCTGTCACAAAACTGACACGGGATCTTACCCAACTGGGTATGACCCTTGAGGAAAAGGCGCGTCAGCTGGAAAGGGAGGCGAGTCAAGCGCAGTCCCATGTTTTGCAGCAGCTGACCGACCGAACGAGCGAATTGGCCGCTGATGTTCGCGCTCGGCATACCGAAGCCACGTCGGCTCTCGATCGGGCGGTTCGGGACCTTCGTGCCGAAAAGACGGATCGTGCCACGCTCGCAGCCATTTTGCTGGAGGCATCCCAACGACTGACCAACGATGATGCAAACGCGGTTCACTCATGAGCTAAATCATCGTGTTCGGCTCCGACTGAAGACCTGCCCGTCGTATCCAGCAGGCCGAGGCTCTCTATTCGCCTCCTCGTTCAGTTCTGGTTGGATCATGATTGCGTAGGCTAATGTCTAGCGACTCGGGCAGATCTCTTCCCAACTCCCCAACTTCCGAAGGCTTCACGTCCAGAGAGGAGGACTGGACCCAGCTCCGCACTCTCTTACTCGCTCCAGAACAGACACAGCTCGACGAACTCCGGGAACGGCTTGACCATCGAATGGTTCATTCTCAAGAGGTCAGTCAGGTACTCCCTGAAGCGATCGCCATTCGAGGTGTTGGTGATCAACAGTTGTCGAATGCTCTGACTCCTTATGTGGAGAATGGGTTTATCGCAGCAGTAAGGAAGTCGCCGCGGGCGATCGTCGATGCCATCGCCCCGATCATGGGACCGGCCATCCGGCAGGCCATCGCGCGTGCCTTGCAGAGCATGACACAGTCTTTGAACCGCTCGTTGGATGAGAGTCTGTCCATCCGCGGGCTTCGCTGGCGATTGGAAGCCTGGCGGACGGGACGACCCTTCGCAGAGGTCGTGTTGGTTCATACCCTCCGCTATCGGGTCGAGCAAGTGTTCCTGATCCATCGGGAGACAGGACTCTTACTGCACCATGTGGCGACCGACGCTGCAGTGGTGCAGGATCAGCATGTCATTTCAGGCATGCTGACGGCGATCCAAGATTATGTACGGGATTCGTTTGGCGCCTCACCAGACCAGACGCTTGACCAGGTTGAAGTCGGTGAATGGACGGTGTGGATCGAACAAGGGTCCCAAGCCTACTTGGCCTGTGTCATCCGAGGTACTCCCCCGGCAAGTCTTCGAGAAGATGTCCATGACGCGCTGGCTCACATCCATGCGTTGCACGCGAATGCATTGGCTGATTTTGCCGGGGATGCGACACCGTTTAAGGCCACACAGCCCTATCTGGAGAGTTGTTTACTAGCCCACTATGAGAGGCCACCGAAACAAGGGGCTCTGAAGGGATGGATTCTGATCGGGCTCATCGTGCTGGGCGTTGTCTGGTGGGGATGGATGGCATATCAGGCGCAAAGTAGATGGTCGCATCTTCTCGATCGGTTACGCGAGGAGCCCGGCATCGTGATCACACAGGCACGGTCGATGTGGGGAGATTATCATATTGAGGGATTGCGGGACCCGTTGGCAAAAGCTCCCACAGCGTTGGTGATCGAAGCCGGCCTCAATCCCGCCACCGTGAAAATGGAGTGGGCTCCGTTCTATGCATTGGATGCTCCGCTCGTGTTGGCCAGGGCGCAATCTATCTTGCGGCCACCGGAGAGCGTGCAGTTCCACATCGAGGGTGGCATATTGGTTGCCACCGGCTCTGCTTCGCCTGACTGGGCCAGAGAGGCCAAGCGATTGGCGGTGCTCGTTCCCGGAATCTCACAGTACCGTGACGATGGCCTCGTGACAGCCTCCATCTCGGCTCTGCTAGACCGAATCAATCGTACCGTGATTCACTTTCCGTCCGGTTCATCCACCGTGGAACCGTCCGAGCGTGTTGCGCTGGACACGGTGGCAGCGATCTTACGAGAATTGGATCAGTTGGTGTCGCAATCGAGCCAACGGGTGCATCTCGAGGTCTTAGGGTGGACCGATGCGACCGGTCCCCCCGCGCGGAACCTTCAACTCAGCCAAGAACGAGCAGAGGCGGTGGTCGCTGTTCTCAGAGAGAAGCGGCTCGATAAAGCGGCCACTGTGGTACTAGGCAGCGTCCGGCCGTTGGATCAGGGTGGATCGAACCAGGAAAGCGCGAATCAGCGAGTCGCGACCCTGCGGGCTACGCTGACAGCTCAGGGGCAGGACTCCCAGACGGCTGATCCATGATCCAGAAAAAGATCTGTATGTTGGGTGGATTTGCCGTGGGGAAAACCAGCCTCGTGCGACGGTTTGTGAGTAATGTGTTTTCGGATCAGTATCAGACCACGATTGGTGTCACCGTGGAAAAGAAATGTGTCACAGTGGCCAGCCAGGAAATCATGATGGTGTTGTGGGATCTCTATGGAGAAGATGAGTTCCAGCATGTGCGCGACTTGTACCTTCGCGGGTCATCTGGGTATATCGTGGTGATGGATGGCACCCGAAAGGACACATTGCAGACGGCCCTTGCTCTCCAGCAGACCGCGGCGAACACGGTGGGACCGGTCCCATTCGTCTCGATTATCAATAAGGCGGATATGCGATCTGAGTGGGAAATCGACGAGCACGTGATCGAACAACTCCGAGATCGGAGTTGGACCGTTCTCTTTGGGAGTGCCAAGCTTGGGCAGGGTGTCGACGAGTTGTTCCTGAACCTCGCAACCCAGATGGTGCAGAGACCTCCCCTCTCCAACACACACCCATGAGCTCACCGCCGCTCCATCCCGTTCCTTCCGAGAATCCACTCCCCGATCGTGTACTTTCGAGTCTAGATATCGCGGTCTTTGAGCGGAATGGGATGACAGGAGAGTTTCACCTTCAAGGGCGTGCGCCTGAATGGTGGTGTGCGCGCTGCGGTTCCGAACCACGCACAGTGTTGGACCTTGACCTATGGTCGCCATTCTTGAAGGACTACCTCATTGCAGATGATCCGGCTCGGAACGCAGAAGCCAGCGTCGTGGAGAAGTCGGGGCCATGGACGGAAACGGATGGCCAGGGTGCCACGATGACGTTTGAGGCCACAGTATTGTGCATAGAATCCCGTACGATCTTACTCGTTGAATGCTTAGGGACCGGGTTTGAGCAGATGCGGGCCATTGTGCAACGGGCTCGGGAACGTGTGCTTGCCGAAACCATTGCCTCAAAGACTCAGCGCAAAACAGAGACACGTCTGATTAATCAGCTGGAAGCCAGCGAACGCACCAAAGACGACGCACTGGCTCTGCTTCAACACCTCGGGCTCGCAGCCCTTGTTCTCGATGAACGTGGCCGCATCACCTTTGCCAGCGATCATGGGCTTGAATTGCTAGGCTTCTCGGCCGAGGAGGCGATCGGGCGTGAGTGGGAAGAAGTGTTTCTCATTGAAGAGCAGGACCGTGTGATGCTCCGCGAGTTGATCGAAGCTCCCCCGAACGGCCGGATAGTTGGACCATTGTGTATGAGGAAGCCCAATCCCTCTTGGGTTGAACTGGGTATTCATCACGATCCCCGACACCCAGACCGGCGAATCTTGGTGGTGACCGACCGCACGGAGCTCCATACGCTCCGGCGTGTGCTCAACGAGCAGTCCTCGTTTCATGATCTTGTGGGGAAGAGCCCCGCGATGCTTCGCGTGTACCAACTAGTCCGAGATGTGGCCTCGGTAGACACCACGGTACTGATTGAAGGTGAAACGGGGACCGGAAAAGAATTGATTGCACGCGCCATCCATTCGGTCAGCGAGAGACGGAACAAGCCGTTCATTGCCGCCAACTGTGCCGGCTTGACCGATTCACTCCTCACGAGTCAGCTCTTCGGCCATAAGCGGGGGGCCTTTACCGGGGCCGTCAATGACCAACAGGGATTGTTCGAAGCCGCGGACGGCGGAACCTTGTTCCTCGATGAAATCGGCGATATCCCACCGCCGGTTCAAACAGCACTTCTGCGGGTGCTGCAGGAGAAGGAAATTACCCGACTGGGAGAAGCCAGGCCACGCAAAGTGAATGTGCGTGTGCTGGCAGCCACGCACCATAATTTAAGCGAAGACGTGGTTCGTGGCTCATTTCGCGCGGATCTTTTGTATCGGATCCGTGTTGCCAGGATACAACTTCCCCCGCTCAGAGAACGCCGAGAAGATATCCCGTTGCTCGCACAATCCTTTCTGGTGACCGTTTGTACGGCCGCCGCAAAGACTGTCGATTCCCTAAAACCGGACGCGCTCCATCGATTGATGAGCTATGTCTGGCCAGGAAACGTCCGTGAGCTGCGGAGTGCGATTGAATTTGCCGTGATCAGCTGCAAGGGGAGGGAAGTGTCTACCGACGATCTTCCTCCGGAAATTGTGGGAGCCTCAGCCGTCCCAGATCTGTCCGCTTCGGTCCCTCTTCCGGAGCACGATGAGAAGACACGATTACTAGCCGCGCTCGCGGATGCCAAAGGCAATCGAACAGAGGCAGCCAGACGACTGGGAATCAGCAGGGCCACATTCTATCGACGCCTCATCGAACTCCATATCCAGCCTCGTTAGCAGGATTTCTAGAATCTGTTTTGTCGCCTGCCATTGATCGGTTTCGAAGGCGGTTTGCCGATCTGATACCCGGCGATTCCTTCTTCACAACCACACCGTATTTTCGAGCGCCGTACCTGTCTCAGGCGAGCCTATACCTGTCTCATGAGACATCCACCCGTTTCAGGATGAGACAATTTGACTGAGCCTCATCAAGAGGATGTTAGAAAGAACGTCTGCATTATTGAGGGCGTCGGACTTCTGGATGAAGCGGCATGAAGTTTGAAACCGCACCAGTGACGTTGACACGGTTCAGGTAATTGGATGAGAGCGTGAATCTTTCTTCGGCAACAGATTGGAGAGGCTCAAGGCAATGACCACTCACGGGCTACTTGTCGAAAATCATCAGGGACAGAACTTCCTCCTGACCACCGAATCTTGTCCGAAGACGAAGACACATCGGTTGGTTGTACTCCAGCATATCGGCGATACATGGGAGCCGGTGACAGGAATGCAGGCACAAAGCTGTCGAGAATCGGTCATCGGGGCGTTTGTCGACTTCTTTGTTGATATGTGTAGAGTGCTGAACTCCACGGGATCGGAGTCGGAACGCGTTTCCGGGAGCACTCCGAGATCTCGACGTGCTCGGGCAAGGGCAAAGGCAAAGTCTCAACCAAACCTTTGGAACACACGATGATTGCCATGGCGCACCAACAGCATTGGCCAATGGAATGGCTTGAGCAGGCCTCAGCCGAGGAGCCACAACCTCTTCTGGTGTGTCAGTACTGCGGTGTTGTTCGGGACGATACGGCGAGAGAACGTGAGCAAACAGCAGCGTGGATGACGATGGCGGCCTATCGTAGGAAACATGCCGTGCAACTCCGGGACGTGCCGTTCGTCCACACCTATTGCCCAACCTGCCTTCCACGAATACAGGGAACCCGCGTAGGCCACAAGGACCATGCGAATTCAGCACCAGCGCAGACATCCATCCGGTCCCCGTTGCGTGTGTGGATCGACAGGGGCTGGCTTGCCTTTCTCAAAGGCATGATCGAAAGGAAAGGTCGCCGATGAACGTAGATCTTTCAACTGACTGGGCACCGAAGGTAGCGGAACAGATAGGAAATCCATTCAAGGGGAATCTCGCGATGCGTGGCTCTACGAGAGTGCGGAAGGCAATACGTGTCTTGCTGGTAGACGAATCCATACTGACCTTGTATGGCCTCAAGGCCTTCGTGTCGAAAAACGATCATATCGAAGTTGCCGGTATCGCCACCACATGTGGCGAGGCACTGACAGCCATACAAACCCACCGACCTGATGTCGTTATGTTGGAGGTCGATATGGGAGGAATGAGCGGCATCGATCTCTGCAAAACAATACGGCAAGTCCATCCAAACATCGGGGTGCTTGTTTTCACGGCCCATGATGACAAGGATCTCCTGCGCGCAGCTATCCTTGCCGGCGCGCAGGGGTATCTCTTGAAAACCGCAGCGGCGGACGCCGTCACGAAGAGCATCGAAATCGTGGCGACCGGTCAAGCAATCTTGGATCAACAATTGACTCAGCACGTGA
>JAOUHJ010000139.1 GCA_029865225.1 Nitrospira sp. | reverse complement strand
GTAGGTTACCCATGTATTCCTCACCCGTTCGCCGCTTTACAAACGTATTGCTACGTCTTCTCGCTCGACTTGCATGTATTAGGCGCGCCGCCAGCGTTCGTTCTGAGCCAGGATCAAACTCTCAAAAATAGGTGTTCTTAGAATTTGGACCAAGGGCCACCACTTCAATACACCTTACACCTTGCTCAACGTCCTCTATTCAGTTTTCAAAGAACGATCACGTCCATCACGCGAGCCGCGCACTATACAATGTGCGCTTTGGCGTGTCAAGGGATCTGCTCGAAAAATTTTTCTTTTCGGGTAGTTTCCCTTTGGCACCGCACCGTGACTCGCCGTCAGGCGCGGTCATCAGGTAGGAACACAGTACCAACTGACGAGATGCAAGATAACAAGGTCTTTCCCAAGAGTCAAGAGCATGGAGTGTGTATAATACCTGGCCATGACACACGATCAAAATAGATTGCCCATTCGTCGCCGCGCCCTCCTCAAAGCATTCGGCCTCAGCGCGATGGTCGGAAGCGTCGGGGGCTGCGATGCCGTCGGGGGCATATTTGGCCGCATGTTTGCTGTCCCTCCACGCGAGACCACGTATTTTACACCGAACTCCAAGTTCTACGTAGTCAACTATGCCGATGGTGCCGTCACGGTCTCGCGCGACGTAAACATCGAGCAATGGAAGGTCCATATCAAAGGTGCGGTACAAACTCCGATGTCCCTCGGGTGGCGCGACATTCTGAACCGCGATTCTTACGATCAGATCTCTACCTTGATGTGCATCGATACGCTTCCTGGTGGAGACAGCATGGGCAACGCCACCTGGCGCGGTATCTCGCTCAAGCAACTGCTGCTCGACTGCGGCGCTGATACTGAGATGGCACGCGATGTGGTGTTTCGCGGCATCGATGGCTATGACGACAGTATCCCCTTTGAACGAGCCATGCAGGATGATGTGATGCTGGCCTTTCTGATGAACGGCGAAAAGCTACCAAGAGAACATGGCTTCCCACTTCGCTTGCTGGTGCCGGGGCTTTACGGCATCAAGAACGTCAAATGGATCGTCGAGATTGAAGTCTATCCCGGTGACTACAAGGGCTACTGGCAGCGCAAAGGTTGGACCGATGACGGCACGATCAAGATTTTTTCACGCATTGATTCGCCCGGCCATTACCAAACACTCCGCGGACCGGAGCACACCTTTCGCGGCATCGCCTTCGGTGGCCCCAACAGCGTCAGCAAAGTGGAATTGAGCTTCGATGCCGGTCGCACTTGGAACGACTGCCAGATTGAGCCGCCAATGTCGCCTCATTCCTGGGTGATCTGGACATACACATGGCGCCCATCGAAACCAGGAAAGTTCCAGACCGTCGTGCGGGCAACAGATACGAAGGGCCAACTCCAAATCGCCGAAATCGTCCGCCCCCAACCAGCCGGCGCCAGCGGGTATCACACGATTATCTCAGAAGTAGCGCAGATCTAGACAAGGAGAATATGATGCGCCTATTAACCAAAGAGGTGCTATCAGCTACTCTTGTCGTCGCCCCGCTACTCTTTCTTGCACCTCCTAGAACTCACTCAGCAGACCAAACCTTTCCCAGCGCTATCGAGAGTGACCCAGCCACACTCGGCTGGATGATCGGTTCACCGCCCCCGGATGACCGAGTGGTTCGATTTGAGGACGGCAGCTACTTTCGTTTTCCCGCGATGCGCTGGAGCGTGGCCAATTTCAGACAGCTGATGCCGACGGTCAACGTCTCACGCGGGATTGGCGCGCCTTCGCCGCTGGAACGGGCACTGCGAGAGGACATCGACATCGTCACATTCTTACCGCCGGGCATCGAGCGCCCAATGACCTGGAAAGAGGCGCTGTTGGTGAACTACACCGACGGCATCATCGTGCTCCATGAGGGCCGGGTGGTGTACGAGCGATACCTTGGCGTTCTGAAGCCGGATGGACAACATGCGGGGATGTCTATCACAAAAACCTTTATTGGAACACTGGCTGCCATGATGGTTGCCGAAGGAACATTGGACCCTGAGAGTCGAGTGGCCGACTACGTCCCGGAGCTGAAGCGGTCGGCGTTTGCCGAGGCGACGGTGCGTCAAGTGATGGATATGACCACTGGTATACGCTTCAGCGAAAACTACTCCGATCCGACGGCAGAAGTCTGGGCCCATGCCGCAGCTGGTAATCCGCTCCCCAAACCAGCGGACTACACGGGACCGCGCTCCTACTACGATTTTCTCCAGTCCATCCAGCCCGACGGCAAGCATGGCGCCGCGTTCCACTACCGTACGGCCAATGCCGATGCGCTCGGATGGATTCTCGCGCGAGTAAGCGGACGTTCCGTTGCTCAACTACTTTCAGAGCGCATCTGGAGCAAGCTGGGGGCTGAGCAAGATGCCTACATGTCTGTTGATTCCATTGGAACACCCTTCGCGGGCGGAGGGTTGAGTATGGGGCTTCGGGACCTCGCGAGATTTGGAGAAATGATTCGCAACAATGGGCACTATAACGGACATCAGATTGTTCCCCAAGCAATCGTGGCCGATATTCGCCGAGGTGGGAGCACGAAAGCGTTCGTCGAGTCCGGATTTACAGCCTTGAAAGGATGGAGTTACCGGAATATGTGGTGGGTGACGCATAACGACCATGGCGCCTTCATGGCACGAGGGGTTCACGGTCAGTCCCTGTACATCGACCCTACAGCTGCTGTGGTCATTGGGCGATTCGCGAGCCATCCCCTCGCAAGCAATACCGCAAATGATCCCACGTCGCTACCCGCGTATCATGAGGTAGCTCAGCACCTCATGCGAGACCGTGGGAAGGGTAGCGGCAAGAAGTAAGATCGGGTGCCACACGTCGACTGTCTTTAGCCGAGGCTACAGCTCACAGAGAGACCGTCTAGACTCTTTTTTGCATTCATCCTTCTGCACTCTCTTTCTTGACGACCATCATCGGTCTCTAGGCAACTGGACCGGTCAAGAACGTCTAAGAAGAAACTACGGACAAAGAGCCAACAACCGGTTAGATATTATTGTAGCAGTGAATCCCGAGAGATCTGGTCTTTGCGGATCTCGTATTCCTTCTGATCGATTTTTCCAGCCTTATAGTCAGCCTCCACCCGATCCTTCTGGCGCTTCAGATGGTACTCATAACCGCCGCCGGCTGCTCCGGCACCAACGACTCCACCGAGGATGCCGCTTCCCACGGCTGAGCAACCTGTCAGGCCAGTCAACATCACCAAACATGCTACGGCTAAAGCTAGAATCCTCATAATATGTGTCTCTCTAGGCAGGACCATCATCTTGCTTCGGTTCAATCCAAGCAACACTTCGATAATTCATCGTGTCAGGTGCTTTATTTGTGTGTACCTGCGGTTCCCGAACCGACTTGGTGGAGACCGCTGTTTATAGCAGGACCCACAACGTTAACCGGAGGACTACTGCTCTTTGCGTGGACGGCCGACAGGCAGTTTGCCTTTTCGCTTCTTGAACCGCTTTCCCTTTTCCAGTTTCTTGAGCGACGCCTGAATCGCCGATTCGACGACACCGGTGAGCGTGAGCTTGGGACTCCAGTAGACGACGGTGCGCAGCCGTTCGACCATATCTGCCGAGAGAGACAGCGTGACTCTCTCTTTTCGTTTTGTGACTTGCTGTGTGTGTTTCATGTATCGCTCTCCTTCATAACCTGACGGACTCAGCATATCCTCACATATGCTTGCATATCATGCGCGATTCCATGCGCGCAAGGGGACTTTATGGCACCTGAGTAAATTGAATAGGTGAAACATATGTAATTGATGGATGGATGTGATGCAACTTCGACATTTTGTTTATAGAAATCAACGCCGTAGAGTGGCACGCCACATGGGCGCAGGTAGGATTGTCCAAGAACGAAACAGTCTCCGTTTAGCGGTCTGATCTGAAAAATGCAAAAAGACAATTCTTCGCTTCACAAGAATCAAAATCCGATACCGAACCCTCCGCCCCCGCCGATTCTTCCGCCTGTGCCACCTCCGATCCCGATAGAAAATCGAGGATAGGGGGAGGCATGGGTATAGTCATCAGTTTGATACCGCCAGGTATGGAGATGTTTCACGATCAAAACCGGGTATCGATACTCGACATCGTCGAGGTGGTCGGTCTTGGCCCCGGAGACTTCCCCGACGATGGTCATCACGGTCCTAGCCTCAATGGTCGCAGGATCGAGAAACTCTTGTTGGATCGCAAAGAAGCGCCCGTCTGATCGTTGACGATTCAGGATCGGTCTTTCATCCTTATCGAGCGGCAACTGTAGAAACTCGATCTGTGTTCCATCTTTCAGTCGCTTGGCCTTCAGCACCTCACCACCCACGACCAGGATCCGTCCTTGATATGATTCAGGCGCTTCAATCACCTCTCGAAATGTCACCGCTCTGTCGACCAATGGTTCCAGCTCGTTAGGAACCACGCGGTGAGAAGCACAGGCCGACATCAGCAACATAACCAGCACCCAGTAGACGACGCTGCGATATCGAACGCGCATGTCCACACTATAGCGTTATCATGGTTGCGTTTCTACACATCGAGCACTGATGAGAACGACAACCCTAGGGTCTTTCCCGTTCGTCCTCCCATCGGGTATGATGCAGGAGCATGCCACTCGGTTGAGCTCCTAGACTATTTGTTCCATCAATTGTTTGAAGAGGTGTGTATGTCGAGGTTCGTCTTAGCCGTTATGCTGATCAGTCTCTCTTTGAGCTTCTCCTCCTGCGACAAAGCCTATATCGCCACGATGGAAAAAATGGGCTACGCCAAACGCGACATTCTCAGTAGTCGCGTGAAATCCGCACGCGACGCGCAGGAAGATGCCAAGCAAGAGATTCAAACCACCTTGGAGCAATTCGGAAAAGTCGTCTCCTACGAAGGGGGCGATCTCGAAGATACGTACAAGAAACTCAGCGGTGAGCTGGAGGCGAGTGAAGATAGTGCGGAGGCCGTCAAAAAGCGGATCCAAGATGTCGAAAGTGTCGCCGATGCCCTCTTCTCAGAATGGGAACAAGAACTCGGCCAGTACTCTAGCGCCGACCTGCGCCGGAAGAGCCAGGCAAAATTGACGCAGACCAAAGGCCGCTACAAAGAAATGCTCTCGGCCATGAAACGGGCCGAACAGCGGATCGAACCGGTCCTCAAACCGTTGCGCGACCAAGTGCTCTACCTCAAACATAATCTGAATGCCCGAGCGTTGGCGGCCATCAAAGGCGAACTGGTCAAAGTCGACGCCCAAGTCGATCAGTTGGTCAAAGATATGAACCGGTCCATTGCAGAGGCCGATAAGTTCATTCAGTCGATGGAAAAAGAATCGGACTAATCGTCAGAATCGAGAGGCGCCTATGCGAATCGGAGGCCAGAGAGGAAGCGACAATATTGAAGATCGTCGCGGCATGGGACCAGCCCGCCTCGGCGGGAGAGGTGGCTTCGGTGTCGGAACGATTGTGCTCGTCCTGGCCGTCAGCTATTTCACCGGCGCCAATCCCTTAACCGTCTTCAACATGATCACCGGCGTCCAGAGCATGACCGATACCATGGCACCGTCAGCTCCAACAGAATCTGGTCCGGTCGGCGCGCCAAGCGATCAACTCGGTAGGTTTGCCTCGGTCGTCCTCGCCGACACTGAAACCACATGGCACGCGCTGCTCGGTTCTCGCTACGAGGATCCGCGTATGGTCCTGTTCACCGGCGCCGTCCACTCCGCATGCGGTACCACATCATCGGCCGTTGGTCCCTTCTATTGCCCCAACGATCACCGAGTCTATCTGGATCTTGCATTTTTCGATGAAATGGCGCATCGTTTAGGGGCAGCAGGCGACTTTGCTCAAGCGTATGTCATCGCGCATGAAGTCGGCCATCACGTGCAAAATCTTCTCGGGGTTGCAGAAAAAGTGCATCGCCTCCGGCGGCAGGTCTCCGAAGCGGAGGGGAACGCCCTTTCCGTTCGGATGGAGTTACAGGCCGATTGTTATGCCGGCGTGTGGGGATACCACGCCAAATATGAGCGCAATTTGATTGAACCGGGAGACTTTGAGGAAGGGCTCCGGGCGGCAGCCGCGATCGGGGATGATCGGCTGCAGAAAATGTCCCGCGGCCATGTGCAACCGGAAAGCTGGACGCACGGCTCATCGGAACAACGGATGACGTGGCTCAAACGTGGGCTGGAGTCTGGCGATCCTGCCGTCTGCAACACATTTGAGGAGAGCCGATTATGAACGCCGTACAAACCTCAGCTCACAGCGGGTTCTTTGGGAAGACCTTCGGTACGATTCTCACCAGTCCTCCATGGACGGCCAAACCTTTTCTCGCCGCCGGTGCCACGACGGTCGCCGGGTTCGGCGCCTGGCTGAACGACATGATGTCCCCGGCCCTTGCCCGTGGAGGTGCCAGTTTTCTTGGCGGTTTCCTGATCGGATGGGCGCTTCGGAAGACCCTGATGATCGCGCTGCTGATCACTGCCGCATTAGCCGCACTCGTATTCGTCTTGAAATCCACCGGCTGGATCCACCTGGAATGGAACCTGATCCAAGCCGATGTGACCCACACGCTCGATTGGGCACGTGGGAAAGCGCAAGGCCTTAAGGAAGCTGCGGGCGGCTACCTCTCTGCATTTGGTGCCGGCGCCGCCGGAGCCTTGTTTGGATTTCTGAGGAAGTAGTTCGAGCTCGGGCTTGAATATCTCAGCAACTCCTAACAGCATCCAAGACATATCTCCGATCCTTTTCTCTCGATTCCTACAAGCTAAACGAGTGGGGATTTTTGGACAAGCAACTTCGCTACTACTAACCTCAACGATCGGCCGCTATCTGGACTTTTCAATGTTGGTTAATAGGTTGTAACACCGCCATACCGCGCTACACACATTTTCCATGCCCAACTTTATGCAACTACCTAGG
>JAOUHJ010000052.1 GCA_029865225.1 Nitrospira sp. | reverse complement strand
GGTCTCCTGATGGGACTATTTTCGGCTGTGACCGGCCCGTCCCAGCATCCCAGCCAGGCCTACACGAATTATGTCAATCTCTGTTTGCAAGAGAAAGGATATGAAGTGACAGGGTGGCAGTGAAGGGAGGGAAGGGCTACATACGGGAAGGGTTCCTGTGCTCGCGCATCGCGCACACGGGGTACTATTTGAATTGATCCGAGGGGCGGCGCTCGATGCATGCGCGCAGTGGGAACCCTTCCCGCATGTAGCCAGAGGGAGATGTGGAAGGAAGCGAAACAAAAAGCCCTCGTTGGATGCGCGCAAAGGAAACGACCTCAATATCCAGCCGTAATGAGGGGAGAAGAAGTGCTCGAACAATGCGCGCAGTTGAGTACCCACCCATCCCCTCCGTGAGAGAGAAGGGACGAGAAGATGTGTACAATTGAAAAACCCTCGACATTTACTCCAAAGGGTGAGAAGTGAAGAAATACAAGGAAAACACCCTCGGAGACTTCTGTGGTCAATCCATCCTGGCAGCGGCTGGTTGCGGGCATGCTGCTTCTCACCGTCACGGCCTGTACTGGCCCACAGCCAATCTTACGGTCAAATAAGCAACTCCACTTGCACGGCAGGCAGGTGGCTCACCAAGCGATCGAATTGTGTCAAAAACGCATTGAAAAAAACGGGTTGCGTCCTGGCGTGTATCAGAGTGCCAACGCAGCATCCGGCGCGGTCCTTGGGTTGACCCTTGGCGGTGCGGTCGGTGCGTCGGCAGGGATCATCGGAGGCTTGCCTGGGGTCACAATCGGTGCTGCGGTCGGCAGCGCATTAGGACTCACGATTGGCCTACTCGGAGGTACCTTCAAACCGCTCGAACCCGAACCGCCTTATGCCGAGGCCGTGGAGAGTTGTCTGAAGGAGAAGGGCTATGAAGTCAGTGGGTGGGAGTAGGTATCCCGACATCTGGTGCCGGAGCTGATTCATGAAACGATAAAAAGGGCCGGGTCGAGCTAGTCCCACATCATCTGCATAGAATTCTATATTATGCAGTGTTGAGCAATCACACCCCACTCATAGGCGGAGTGCGCGATGTACGGTCTCAAACCTGATACTGACCTGAGCTTCTTTGCCGGAAGAGAACTTAATCAAGTGGCTGTGGGATCGTACAACGTCGACTTTAACTTTGATGGCCCAGTCTTAGCCCTAGGTGTGCAAGACCTGCTTTCTCTTATTGTGCAAAGTCGGATTGAGCATTCCGCTAAGGGGAGTGTGAGTGAGTGGGAAGGAGATGAAAATAATCCCCTCTCTGCTGCCAGTTTATTGGGACTCGTAGGTAGATCAGTTGTCTCAGTACATGGAGATCCGGATGGGACACTCACGCTTACCTTTTCAAATGGGGATGTCGTGACCGTATTTGATCGGGAAGGTTATGAAGCGTATCAGATCCGTAACGGGGACCAGCGGATCTATGTTTAGTACAGCTCAAAGTTACCCCAGCTTCGAAAGTATAATTATGGGGCCATTGCTCGACCATGCACTTTCCGTAAACTCGTTGGAAAACCATCAGGGATAGGTGATAACTCCCAAACAGTATTTGCGGGCGACAAGCCAGTACAAAGTCATGCAATGATTCCGTGTAGTACGCGACGAAGCGCGGCGCTGATCTGGCGTCACGGATTGGGTGTCAGGGATGAAGTACCGCATGTGAAGCATAAAACGCAGGCGCGAGTTAGCGCCAAGCTTGACAGTATGATCGATGGCTGCCATCCTATTGTTGAATTTTTCAACAACGGAGTTCCACGATGGCCACAGTGAATTTTAGCGTCCCATCAGATGTGAAAGAGGCGTTTGATAAGGCCTTTCGGTGGGAGAACAAGAGTGCGGTGTTGACCGACCTCATGCGTCAAGCTGTCGAAGAGCGCCGGAGACGTCAACGCCGAGCCAAGGTGGTTGAGCAGTTATTGGCCCTACGAAAGCGGACGAGGCACGTGACTGATACGGCAATCCGGACTGCGAGGAGACAAGGACGACCGTGATGACGGTCGTCCTTGATGCCAGTGTAATCATCAAGTGGGTCTTTGCCGATCGTGCAGAAGAGTCCCATTCGGTTCAGGCCCTCCAGATTCTCCACTTGATCGAAGAGTCGAGGTTGGCCATCGTACAACCGCCACACTGGCTGGCTGAGGTAGCTGCGGTCATTACACGTTTGGATGCTGTTCGGGTGCGCCGAGCTGTTTCCCTGCTGCACGCGCTTGAATTGCCAATCAGAGCGGATGTCGAAGTCTATCAGAAGGCATGCGATCTATCTGCGTCACTCAGGCAGCATGTTTTCGATACGCTGTATCATGCTGTGGCATTGCACGAATCCGAAGCGATATTGGTCACCGCGGATGAACGGTATTATCGACAGGCTCAAAGAATCGGTCGGATCGTGAGATTGCAAGACTTCACCACTTGGGCAAGATGAACGGGTTTACGCTGAGCTGTATGAGAGGCAACGCTACTCCCGCGCCAAATCGATATAACGGATGGTCGCTTCTATTGATGAGCTGGGAGTACCCAAGCCGGTTGGGATCATAATCTGCACCAACAGATCGATTTGTTGGCCTGCCTTCACCATCAGCGCCTTTAACGCCCCCACATTCTTCCCGCAGGCGCCTTGATCGATCACCTCGATCTTGCCGGTATCATCTTCCACGGTCAGCATTGTCCGTTCGTGGGCTCGGCCACAGACGAACCTGTTTGTGACGGTCTCGACTTGAATTGCCGTAACTGTACCGGTCAACCGGATTTCTCGCATCTGATATTGATCTGGATAAGCTAAGATCCGGCTGATCGGAATCCGTTCTCGAGAGACGAGGGGGATTTTCAAATACGAACGTGGGAGCTCGTCCGATGCCATCACAGAATCAAACCAAATCATTCCAGTGGCGATGAGTACGACCATCAGTAGTGCTGAGTAAACCCGAGATTCGGTCATGAGCACCTCGCCTCAAGTCTATCAGAGGCTTGATGGTTTGGAGCCGACAATTCGGCACGGTGCCGTTGGTTCGACGGCAGGGAACGCTCTTCCGCTCCACGACTCAGTAGGTTGAATCCAAGAAATCTTCATGCTTTACGGATGGATCCGGCGCACTGGCTGGGCTAGGCTTGCCTGGAATACAAGTTGCCAGTGTGAGATTCGGCAACGGTAGTTGAACTGTTTGTGGGCTTGCTGGTTTATAAGGATCGGTAAGGAAGGGAGGCCTCTCATGTTTGTCGTTGTTGGAGCGACGGGGAATACAGGATCGGCGGTCGCGGAGACGTTACTCAGGAAGAAACAGCCGGTGCGGATCGTAGTCCGTTCTGCTGATAAGGGAGCAGTGTGGAAAACCAAGGGTGCAGAGGTCGTTGTTGCGTCGCTCGATGATGTGGCCGCTGTAGCTACGGCCTTCGAAGGCGCAACGGGGATCTATCTCATGATCCCACCGAACTATGGAGCAAGAGCCTGGCTGTCGGATCAACAGGCCCGCACGGATCGAGCAACTGAGGCGATCAAGAAGAGTGGGGTCAGCCATGTAGTGTTTCTTTCCTCAATCGGTGGCCAGTTGCCCGATGGCACGGGTCCCATTCGAGCCGTGCATTATGCTGAGGGGAAAGTACGAGCCTCGGTCCAGCATTTCACGATCCTGCGGCCACCCTATTTTATGGAGAATTGGGCCCCAGTGATCGGGGCGGCCAAAGCGCAGGGAGTTCTGCCGACGTTCATCGCGCCTTCAGCCAAGATTCCTATGATTTCCACGAAGGACATCGGCCGGGTCGGTGCCGAACAATTGCTGGCCGGTGGAAAGGGTCACCGCATCGTGGAAATGGCCGGGCCGGAAGAGTATAGCCCGGATGACGTCGCTGCAGCGCTTGGTCAGATCCTCGGGAAGACGGTCACGGCCCAACAGGCACCGTTGAGCGCCGTCGTTCCAACGTTTAAGTCGTTTGGACTTTCCGATGAAGCGGCGCGGTTGTTTGAGGAGATGTATACGGCAATTTCTCGGAACGCTATTGAGTATGAACACCCCTCGTCACTGGTGCGAGGCCACGTGGCCATAACCGAAGCCTTGCGTGCGATGGTGTAGCCCGCATGATTCATGAACGTTTCTACTGCAATTGCGGATTCGCTGCTGCGACAAGCCTGCGGCGGACAGGTTCGCCCCGCGCGACCTCAACGTACTGTTTCAAGTACGCCTCGGTCCCCCGGGGCTCCGCGTGCCCGTCTCGCAACGCGACTACGCAATTTCGAAACGAACCGTCATAAATCATGCGGGCTAAGGAGGACACTGCCATGAGCAACGCTGTGATGAGCGATAAGAAGGTCGTCCAGATTCATCGGTACGGGTCGCGCCATTGGGTGGGCGACGGCTTCCCGGTGCGTAATCTGATCCCTGGCAACTCGGTTGGGGAGACGCTCTCCCCGTTTCTCCTGCTGGACTATGCGGGCCCGGAGAACTTTTCTCCGACCGACCAGCCGCGTGGAGTGGGCGAACATCCGCATCGGGGATTTGAAACGGTCACCATCGTGTACGACGGTGTTGTGGCGCATCGTGACTCCACTGGGAGTGGCGGCGTGATCGGGCCGGGCGATGTGCAATGGATGACCGCTGCCTCCGGCGTCGTGCACGAAGAGATGCATGAGAAAGAATGGGCGAGCAAGGGCGGTGTCTTCCATGCCATTCAACTCTGGGTGAATTTGCCGCGCGCCCACAAGATGTCGAGCCCGGGCTACCAGACCCTGTTGAAGAGGGACATTCCCGTGGTCGAACTGGCCGGTGGGGCAGGACAGCTGCGTGTGATTGCAGGGGAGTTTCGTGGGATATCCGAAACGATGCCTCGCGGCATCAAGGGGCCGGCGAAGACATTCACGCCTGTCCATCTGTACGATGTGCGTTTGAAAGCAGGACATGCAACCGAAATCGCCGTCCCGACTGTGTTCAACACGGCTGTTTTTGTGTTGCAGGGTGGTGTATCTGTCAACGGATCCGGGCGAGTTGGAGAGGCGGAGCTGGTACAGCTCGACAATTCCGGTGAGCGCATGACGCTGAAGGCAACTGATGACACAGTTCTGCTCGTGCTCAGCGGCGAACCGATCGATGAACCAGTTGCCCGCTATGGTCCGTTCGTCATGAATACCAAGACCGAGTTGGTTCAGGCTGTGAACGATTATCAGGCGGGGAAGATGGGTCACTTGTCATGAATGGGCGAACGCTCCAGATCGAGGTCTACTCCGATGTCATCTGTCCTTGGTGTTATGTCGGTAAGCGACGGCTTGAACGGGCCCTGCAGCAATTGGACGGTGGCCTCAAGGCCGAGATTCACTGGCGGCCGTTTCAATTGAATCCAACGATGCCGCAGCAGGGCATGGATCGCAGGGTCTATCTGGAGACCAAGTTCGGTAGTCTGAGAGTGTTCGAGGAGATGGAGCAGCATTTGCTGGAGGCTGGAAAGACGGAGCAGATCCCTTTTGCGTTTGGAAAGATTGTCCGGACGCCGAACACCTTTCAGGCCCATCGGTTGATCTGGTACGCCGGTCAGCAGGGGCACCAGGATGCAATAGTGAATGAGTTGTTTAAGGGCTATTTCGAGGAGGGTTTCGATATTGGTTCGGCGTCAGTCTTAACGGAATTAGCCGATCGGGCAGGGCTGAAGGCTGCCACATTTCTGGAAAGTGACGATGGGTGTGCTGAGGTGAAGGCCGAAGAAGTGGTCGGTCACAAGCTCGGCATTCGAGCTGTGCCCTACTTTGTGTTGGATAACGCGTACGGAATCTCCGGGGCGCAGCCTGTTGAAGTCTTCGTCGCTGCCATCGAGAAAGTTCGGCCCCACCGATCTTCCACCGCTGGCTCGTCATAACAGGGAGGTGACCCATGGCCGTTCAGGTCTATGGCTGCAATCATGTGGTGATTGAGGTGACCGATGCTAAGAAGGCGGCCAAGTTTTATCAAGACGTGTTTGGATTGAAAATGTTGCGTGGTGGGGAAGGAGCCGTATGGTGCAAGCTCGGCGAACATCAATTCATGGCCATCTTCGAGGTCGACAAACTTCAGCCAGACCGCACGAAGCATTTTGGACTGATGGTCCGTGACGCGGCACAGATCAAGGAAGTCCGTCGGAAGCTGACGAAGAAGTATAAGCTGAAGCTTCATCCCGACTTTCGCTGTGATTTTCGCGATCCGTGGGGGAACCGCATTCAAGTCGGTGATCTGAGCGATGAATCGCTCGTGTGGCTGCTCCCCTATCAAGAGGTGCAGAAGGCAGGGATTAGGTTCACGTCAAGCAACATATGAAAGGAGAATCACGATGAGCACTCAGAATTTGCAGCAACGGTTAAACGATCTCTTTGGCTATATTAAACAGGGCAAGATCGTTGAGGCAATGACCGAGTTTTATGACAAAGATGCAAAGATGCAGGAAAATGCGAATCCGCCGACCATCGGACAGGCGGCCAACATCGAACGAGAAAAACAGTTTTTGAGCGGCGTGAAGGAGTGGAAGGGGTTCAACGTGGCCGCGTCGGCTGTGGGCGACGATGTTACGTTCTATGAATGCAGCCTCGACTTCATCGCGACCAGCGGCCAGGCGGTTCACATGGAACAGGTAGTGGTGACGCGATGGAAAGACGGGAAGATCGTCCACGAGCACTTTTACTATGATACCGGTGCAAAACAGTAAGCCCGACGCACGCCATTTTCCAAGGAGCTGCTCATGCCGCCTACGCAATGGACGGATATTGGAAGTGCCGAAGAACTGAAGGGCAAACCCCTGCGCCAGGTGATGTGCGGTAAGACGTCGATTGCCCTGACGTATAAAGATGGGATGTTCACCGCCATTTCCGGTGTCTGCAATCACGTCGGCGGTCCATTGGGTGCCGGTACGTTCGATGGGGATTATGTCGTCTGCCCGTGGCACTACTGGAAGTTCCATCATCGAACCGGCCACGGAGAAGCCGGCTATGAGCAGGATCAGGTTCCGGCCTATCCGACAAAAGTGGAAAACGGCCGGGTATATGTCGATCTCTTGTCGGCCACAAAACGAAGGAAGCAGGCCCACAAACCGCACCCCTTAGCTCGTGCCGTGAGCCGCCAGCCCGGGCCGATCCGGGTAGTGGGGATCTCCACCACCGCGATGACGCTTGACCATCCGCGCTTCAGCGGATCGGATGCACTGCTTGAAGCGGCGTTGGAACATGCGAAGAGCAAGTTGCAACTTGAGACTCACTGCATCAAGCTACGGGAACTGAACTTCCGCCCCTGCGAGGGGTATTACTCCAAATCGGCGCAAGCCTGCACCTGGCCCTGTTCGATTACGCAGATGGACCCCACGGATCAGCTTGATCGCGTGTATGAGGCGATCGTTCATTGGGCCGATGTCATTCTGATATCCACCCCAATCCGCTGGGGCAACGCCAGCAGCTTGTATTACAAGATGGTCGAACGGATGAACTGCATTCAGAACCAGGAGACCATCGCAAACAAACATTTGCTGAAGAACAAGGTGGCGGCGTTTATCATTATGGGCGGGCAAGACAATGTGCAGGGGGTGGCGGGCCAGCTCATGACATTTTTCTCAGAGGTCGGCTGCCAGTTCCCGCAGTTTCCGTTCATCGCCCATTCGAGAGGCTGGAGTGCCGAGGACATGGAACGGAATGTCATCGAGGTCCAGAACAGCCGGGAATTGCGGGAAGGCGCGCAGGCGCTTGTTGCGCGTGCTGCGGATATGGCGAAGCTGATGGTCGGCGGTCAGCTCCCTGGGCACCCGCTTGCCCGGGGTGGGCGCAAGGCTCATCAACTCGACAGTGAACCAACCGGATAACGAGAATGGTTTTTACGAGGAATCATTATCGTGCCGGAACAAAGAAATAGAGACGGCTCTCCAGACAATGTTTTTCACGCGCTGCTTCGTCTGCACAAAGCCTTGCTGGATAACGAACGGGTGTCCTATGAGCGCGTGAATGGACGTATTCCGTCCAATGGAGCGTTTTTGCAGCTGGTGTTGAACGATTCCTGGTTCGCCTGGTTGCGTCCGCTGTCCCAACTGATGACCAAGCTCGACGAACTCAACGAAGAGGAGGACCCCTCAACTGTAGAGGACATCTCAGCTCTGCTTGCCTCTGCGCAGAAGCTCTTGATGTCGACGGAAGAGGGGGAGGGATTCGGCAGGCACTATCACGACGCGCTGCAACGAAGTCCTGATGTCGTGCTGGAGCACGCGGCGGTCAGAGCTTTGCTGAGGTAGGTTTTTCCCAACAAGGGGTGAGTTAGATGAAAGCCCATTACCTTGGTCACGTCGTGTTTTATGTGAAGGACCTTGAGCGGTCGCTGGGGTTCTATCGCGACTTAGTGGGGTTTAAGGAAGTTGGCCGGATCTTCAATGGGGCCGCCGCTGCCCTGACATCGGGTCGGACCCATCACGAATTGCTGTTAATCCAAGTCGGTGATGTGCCGGGGCCTCCGGTTGGGAGACGGCGCGGGCTCTATCACATCGGGATTAAGGTCGGCGACAGTCTTGACGAGCTACGCCAGGCCAAGCGAGAGTTGGAAGACGCCGGTATCCAGATCGAAGGGATGAGCGATCATACAGTGAGTCAGAGTCTCTATCTGAAAGATCCTGACGGAAACGAAGTTGAGCTGTATGTCGATGCAGATGAATCCACCTGGAAGCGTGACCCGGCGGCGGTCGTATCACCGATTAAGCCGCTGCATTTATAATCCCAACGGAGGACTTGTCATGGGACAACCACGCATTGCGGCCAAGGAACCATCGGCAATTTCATTGGAGGCCGGAACGTACTACTGGTGTTCCTGTGGGCGCTCAAGGGACCAACCGTTCTGTGATGGGGCGCATGAAGGAACCGGAATCGAGCCGGTGGAATTTACCGTCACGGAAACCAAAGAAGTGGCGCTGTGTCAGTGCAAGCGTACCAAGACGCCGCCCTTCTGCGACGGAACGCATCAGGCACTCTGACGGCGCGATTCCCTCACAGGTCGTCCGCTCGTCTACCATGACCCCTTGAGCCGTTCCTGGTGGATGGTCCATACTGCCTGCCTATGAACAGGCAGGCTGTCTCCCCCTGTGAGGACCTTGCGGAGCGTTATCACGCGCTCCTCGAAGTGGCACAGGCGATCTCTGCACAGCGAGACCTTGATCAACTGTTTCGTGATCTTGCCTATCGGCTTCCTCGGGTCGTCAGGGTCAATTATGTCGACCTTTCGCTCTATGACCCTGCCAAGAAACTGATACGGTTGCATACCATTCAGGCCAATGTTCCGGCGGACCTCGTGGGGGGACATGAAGTCGGGATCGAAGATTGTCCTGCCGGTTTGGTATGGCAGCAACAACAACCCCTGATCGTGCCGAAAGTGGCGGAGGAGCGTCGATGGACCTGGGTCATCGACCGCATGAAACAAGATGGGACGGAGTCGTTTTGTTTTGTTCCTCTGACGACCGCGCGGGGACGACTGGGGGCCATGGGATTCATGAGCCTCCAACAGGAAGCCTATCGCGATGCGGATATCGAGTTTCTGCAGCAAGTGGCTCAACAGGTGGCTGTTGCAGTCGAAAATGCCTTGGCCTTTCAGGAGATTGCCGAGCTCAAGGATAAGTTGGCCAAAGAGAAGCTCTATCTCGAAGAAGAACTACGTCTCGAGCATGGGTTTGACGATATCCTGGGCGACAGCCAGGCCTTGAAGAACATGCTGAAGCAGGTCGAAGTGGTCGCTCCGACCGATTCCACTGTGTTGATTCAAGGAGAGACGGGAACCGGAAAGGAACTCATTGCCCGCGCGATCCATCGGTTGAGTGGTAGAGCAGAGCGAACGTTCATCAAACTGAACTGCGCGGCCATTCCGACCGGATTGTTGGAAAGCGAGCTCTTTGGGCATGAACGAGGAGCATTCACCGGGGCGATTTCGCAGAAAGCCGGACGATTCGAGTTAGCTGATAAGGGCACAATTTTTCTCGACGAAGTGGGTGAAATCCCACTGGAGTTACAGTCCAAGCTGCTCCGTGTGTTACAGGAACAAGAATTTGAGCGGCTGGGCAGTACCAAGACCATTCGCGTCAACGTGCGGCTGATCGCCGCGACCAACCGGGATCTCAAGGGGTTGGTGGAGACTAAACAGTTTCGAAGTGACTTGTACTACCGGTTAAATGTCTTTCCCATCACACTACCGCCGCTACGCGAGCGCCGGGAAGATATTCCCACTTTAGTTCGCTATTTCACGCAGCACTATGCGGTGCGAATGAAGAAGAATATCAAAACCGTTCCGGCCAGTACCCTGGAGGTGCTGACGCGATATGCCTGGCCAGGCAATATTCGTGAACTGGAGAATCTTGTCGAGAGATCCGTCATCTTGACGCAGGGGACAGACTTGCAGGTGCCGATCAGTGAACTACAAGCAGAAAGCCGCCTTGCTGTCACCTCAGCGGTCACGCTTGAAGAAGCGGAGCGTGAGCAAATTCTCCGGGTTCTGCACGAGACAAAGTGGGTCATCGGCGGACCAGGTGGGGCTGCGGCTCGATTAGGACTCAAGCGAACGACTCTTCAATCAAAGATGCAGAAGCTCGGCATTACTCGCCCTGCAGATTGACTTTCTTTTCTACCATTTTCGCATCAGCCTGCGCCGATCGTTCGGCGGCATGCCGGATGGTCGGCAGATCCTCAAGATTTTTCCGGTCGAATACCCTTCATCCGCAAAAGCCTCTTCTCCTGGTAGCTCAATGACTTCGGTGATGCTGACCCCAGGAAATCGCTCTTGGAACAGAGGTTGCTGAGGTTGTGTATCCAGAGGGAAGCTACCACGTTTGATTTCATCAAACCTTAGGAGGAGCGGAATGACATCACCCAATCGGTATTTAACTTCGTGGGAAAAATTTTGGAGCACCACGACAGGAACACCCGGCGAAATCTTCTGGGATGCTGATCCCGCTCATGCGGCGCAGGAGGACTTGAGGCTGTTCCGAGACCACCTCGATCCAAAGCTTCCATTGATAGACTTAGGCTGTGGCAACGGTACCCAAACGTCGTTCCTCGGGAAGCACTTTACGAAGGTCATTGGAACAGAAGTCGCACCCGCTGCCGTTGAATTGGCCGGAAAGACCAATGCCGCCCCGAATATCTCGTACCGTGTGCTTGATGTGCTCCGTCCTGATGATGCGGAAGCGCTTCACAAGGAACTCGGTGATGCCAATATCTACATGCGGGCGGTGCTGCATCAACTCTCGCCCACAGACCAATCGACGGCGATTCAAGCGATCGAGCGACTTCTCGGAGTCACAGGGACATTGTATTTGCTCGAGTTATCCTCAGCGGCCGAGCCCTTTTTCGCGCAACTGATTCAGCAATATGGAACACCTCCAGGCCTGGCTCGAGTGTTTGAGCACCAGATCACGCCGGGGTTGCTCCATGAGGATAATCTGACGACGTTGTTCCCCGCGGATCGCTTTACACTTCTCAAGACCGGGTCGAGTCATGTCCGCACTGTGCACAGTCTTCCCACTGGTGAGGTCGTAAAGGTCCCGGCTTTCTATGCCATCTTTCGGCGGTGTGGGCAATGAGCGCCGTGAACGGCTTCTTGCGGAAGGAATTCTGATACAGCAGAGGAGGAAGAAGAGCAAACATGGGAACGACTAACCCATTAGAGGTGATCAATCAACTTGTTAGGGCTATGAACACCTGTGCGCTTGACTCGGCATTGGCCCTGTTTGAGCCAGATGCATCGTTCGTGGTGAAACCTGGTGTTGTGGTGTCCGGGACATCCGGGATCCGCCATGCTCTCGAAGGGTTCATGGCCTTGAAGCCAACGATTACCATCGAAGCGCAACAGCTCATAGAGGCAGGTGATGTCGCGCAGTATTGTGCCCGTTGGACTATCCAAGGATCTGACCCGCAAGGGAAACCGGTACAACTCAAGGGTCGATCTTCCAGTATTCTTCGTCGTCAGGCCGATGGCCGGTGGCTCTTTCTGCTGGACAATCCCTGGGGGACGGATATTGTTCGGTAGACGGCAAGGGGCGAACAGGGGGGTAGGAGTTGTTAAAAATCACTCGACAGCGGGGTGCTGCACCCCATGCTGTTTGGCTTGTTCTGGAAGGACGTCTTGCCGGTCCCTGGGTAGAGGAGCTCAAGGCCTATTGCCATGAGCTGTCGGTGAATCAATGTCGTTGTACGAAGATTGATTTGGGTGGTGTGACGTTCATCGATGCGGATGGGACAGTCTTGTTGACTCGCCTCTGGGAAGAAGGGGCTGAGTTGCGAGCATCAGGATGTTTGAATCTATGTGTGGTCGAGGAGATCACCGGGGTAGGCAGACTTGATTCACCAAGCAGGAATTGCGACGAGCCCGCCTAGAAGGTGATACAGGATGCGATTGAATGTGGGCCGTGCATCGTTCTACCAGATGAGGAGGTTGGAACGTCTCGACCGTCTTGGGCTTGCGGCCGTCTCATCTGCCCCGTTAGAATAAGATCTTTGTCTTGCAGCAGGAAATTGATGAGGGTCAATGAGTCGGGTAGATCGTCTCGTGAGGAGTCATGAGTTGATGGGATATATCGCCGCGTTGCTTGTATTGGTTGCTATGGGATGGGCCGGCTGCAAACAGGAGGCAGCTTCCAAGCCTCCTCCCATCCCGGAGGTGTCGGTGATTACGGTGTCGCCTGACACGATGCCGGACGAACCGGAGTTCATCGGTCAGACCGAAGCGTCTCGATTGGTCGAAATCCGTTCGCAGGTGACGGGCCTTCTCAAGAAGCGGTTCTTTGTGGAGGGACGCAACGTCAAGCAAGGCGACCGGCTCTATCAAATCGATCCAATCCCGTTCAAAGCAGCTCTGGGTAGTGCCAATGCTAAGGTGTCGCAGGCCAAGGCTCGTGTGGTTCAAGCCAAGCAGGATCTAGCGCGGGTGAAACCGTTGCTTGCCGAACAGGCGGTGAGCCAAAAGGACGTCGACGACGCTATTGCCGAGGAACTATCGGCAAACGCCGCACTGGAAGGCGCGCAAGCCGATCTCATTAAAGCCCAATTTGATATGGATAACACGCTCATCACAGCCCCCATCAGCGGGATTATCGAGCGCAGCGGCTACTATGAGGGACGGTTGGTCTCGGCTCAGACCGACCTGCTGACCACGATCCATCAGGTGGATCCCATGTACGTAAATGCAAGTGCCCCGGAAACGTTTGTCCTCAAACGCTTCCGGGATCGTGCAACGAAGCGAATCCAAGGTGCGACACTCTATGAACTGCGCGGTGCCATCACCTTGATGGACAATAGCATCTATTCCCATGAAGGCAAGTTTGATGTGCTCGAAGTCGGTGTGCGTTCGGCCACCGGCACCAGAGACTTTCGCGTGACGTTTCCCAACCCGGACAGAGTCCTGTTCCCAGGGCAGTTCGTGAAACTCCGCATTTTGGGCGCCGTGCGAACTGGTGTTATCCTGGTGCCCCAAGGGGCCGTCCAGCAAGGACCCAAGGGACCCATCGTATTTGTTGTGGGGGCGGACAATAAGGTGGAGATCCGCCCTGTTCAGGCCACGTCATGGCGAGGCGGTCAGTGGTCTATCGAGGATGGCCTGCATGAGGGAGAACAGGTCGTCGTGGAGGGGTTCCACATGATCGCGCCAGGCGCGCCTGTGACAACCGTTCCCTATAAAAAACCCGACTCGGCCGCTCCCGGTTCGACAGCAGCTGCGAAGCCAGAGCAGGCAGAATGATCTCGCATTTTTTCATCGACCGTCCGATTTTCGCTTCGGTCCTCTCTATCGTCATCGTCGTGCTGGGCCTTGTCTCTTTGCAGACCTTGCCTATCGCCCAATTTCCTGAAATCACCCCTCCTGTCGTGCAGATCGAGGCCGACTATCCCGGTGCGAGCGCCGAGGTGATCGCGGATTCAGTTGCCCGTCCGATCGAAGTGCAACTGCCCGGTATCGACAACCTCCTGTACTACGATTCGACCAGCACCAACGACGGACATATGACCATCAAGCTCACGTTCGAAATTGGGACGGACGTGGACATCGCTCAGGTACAGACCCAAAATCGCCAGAAGCTGGCGGAGCCTCAGTTGCCTCCAGAAGTCGTCCGCCAAGGCATTTCGGTCAAGAAGGTGTCCCCGGACTTGTTAGCGGTCGTTGCCCTCAGTTCCAGCGATCCCACGAAAGACCCCGTCTTTATTTCCAACTACGCCACCCTGCGCGTGATCGATAATCTTAAACGGTTGCGCGGTGTCGGAGACGCGGTGGTGTTTGGCGGACAGAACTATTCGATGCGCCTGATCCTGGACCCGTCTAGGATGGCGCAACTTAACCTCATGCCAAGCGACATCGCCAATGTCGTCCGTGAACAGAATCGGGACTTTCCAGCCGGCACGATCGGACGAGAGCCGGCGCTCAAAGGTACCGAGCTGACGATCCCGGTGATCACACAAGGCCGTTTCACGGAGGTGAAAGACTTTGAGGAGATGATTGTCCGGGCGCTTCCAGACGGATCGATGATTCGCCTCAAAGATGTAGCCAGGATCGAACTGGGTGCTCAATCTTATGGTCTTGATGGCCGGTGGAATGGTAAACCGAATGTGTTTCTCTTGACTTTCCTGTCGCCAGGCGCCAACGCCCTCGACACGGTAAAGCGAGTTCGGAAAGAAATGGACATTGTATCAAAGAGCTTTCCACAAGGGGTCTCTTACGATATTCCGTACGACACGACCAAATTTATCGACGTGTCCATTAAAGAAGTGCTCAAGACCCTAGCGGAAGCAATGGTGCTGGTGATCCTCGTCGTATATCTGTTTCTCCAAAGTTGGCGCGCGACGGTGATCCCAGGCGTCGCCGTGCCGGTCTCCCTCATTGGTACCCTTGCCGGCATGCAGGCACTCGGCTTCTCGATCAACACGCTCACCCTCTTTGGAATGGTCTTGGCCATCGGAATGGTGGTCGACGACGCTATCGTGGTAGTGGAGAACGTCGAACGCCATATCGGAGAGGGGCTCTCGCCGAAAGATGCCGCCAAGAAGGCAATGGAAGAAGTGACCGGACCGGTAATCGCGATTGTGCTTGTTCTCTGCGCCGTGTTCGTGCCGGTGGGATTCTTGGGTGGTATCACGGGTGAGTTGTACAAACAATTTGCTATCACCATCGCCATCTCCGTCATCATTTCCGGAATCACTGCCCTCACGCTGAGTCCAGCCCTCTGTTCCTTGGTGCTGAAGCCAGGCGATAGTCATCGCAGAGGTTTTTTTGGTCTCTTCAACCGATTCTTTGGTTGGACGCAGACTCGCTATACGGCCATCGTGGGGACGATGCTCAACCGCTCAGTCCTATCCCTGTTGATTTTTGGGATCATCGGCCTCTTCGCCGTCGGATTATTCAAGACGATTCCTTCCAGTTTCTTACCGGAGGAAGATCAGGGTTACTTCATCACTATTGTCCAGCTGCCAGACGGTGCGTCTAAGCAACGGACCGATGCGGTGTTGACTAAAATTGAAAACTACTTTCTCTCAGTTCCCGCGATCCATTCAACCGATGCATTGGCCGGCCAGAACTTCGTTTTCGGCACCAGAGGACCGAACGCGGCGACGATGTTCTTGCCCCTGCATGACTGGGATGAACGGCAGGGACCGCAGAACCAGGTGAAGGCCCTGATCGGCGCCGCGTATGGAGAGTTCGCAAAAATTCCCGAGGCGCTGATTTTGGCTTTTAATGCCCCGTCTATTCGAGGACTCGGCGCCACGGGGGGGTTTTCTCTTCAGCTTCAGGATCCTAGCAGCGGGGATTTCAATAAATTCTCCGGCGTGGCCCAAGAATTTCTAGCCGAAGCCAGGCAGCATCCTGCGATCGGAGCGATCGGCTCCAGCTTTCGCGTGAGTGCGCCGCGAATCTTTGTCAAAGTGGACCGAGAACGAGCCAAATCGTTGGGCGTGCCGATTTCTGAAGTGTTCGACACGCTGCAGGCGTATTTTGGTAATTTCTACATCAATGACTTCCTCAAATTCGGCCGTGTCTATCGGGTGCAAACGGAGGCCGATGTGCACTATCGATCTACGCCTGAGGACATCGCCAAGATCTATGTGCGTGCCATGAATGGACAGAAATCCACCATGATCCCGCTCGATACAGTGGTGACGACGGAATTCACGAGTGGACCGGATCCGGTCACTCACTTCAACGGATATAACACGGCCCTGGTCTTGGGGGCAGCGGCTCCGGGGCACAGCTCTGGGGAGGTACTCGATGCCCTGGAACAGGTGGCTCAGGATGTGTTGGTACCCCAAGGATATGGGATCGATTGGAGCGGGATCTCCTATCAGGAACGGATGGTCGGGCAGCAATCACTTTTTGTCTTTGGCTTCGGCTTGCTGATGGTGTTTCTTGTGTTGGCGGCGCAGTATGAGAGTTGGGCGGTGCCGTTTGCCGTGCTCCTCGCTGTGCCATTTGGTGTGTTCGGAGCCTTGCTCGCCGTGTGGGTGATGGGGATGTCAAACGACATCTATTTCCAAATCGGCTTGGTCACGCTGATCGGACTGTCTGCCAAAAACGCGATTCTGATCGTCGAGTTCGCTAACAAACGATACGAAGCTGGACATTCCCTGGTTGATGCCTCGATGGAAGCCGCCAAGATTCGGTTCCGACCAATCATAATGACCTCTATGGCATTTATTATGGGCGTGGTGCCATTAGTCCTCGCCAGCGGAGCGGGCGCGGCCAGCCGTAAATCCATCGGCACCGGCGTGTTCGGTGGCATGTTGGCTGCCACGTTCCTGGCCATCCTCTTTGTCCCGCTCTTTTTTACCCTAGTCCGCAAACTCTCACAACGGATGGTGGGCGCAGGCCGACAGAGTTGAGTGTAGCGGCGCACAAGGAAGGGCAATCATGATGCGCAGTCTTGTCATGGCAGTGCTGTCTCTTCTTCTCCTGTCCTGTGCCGTGGGCCCGGACTACAAGCGGCCACAGACTGATGTGGAAGATCGGTTTCGCATGGCGGACGGCCAATCGGACATGCCGTCATTGGCCAATCTGGCATGGTGGGATCTCTTGCGTGATGAACAGCTGCAGCAGCTGATTCGAATCGCACTCGCGGAAAATAGAGATCTCCAACGTGCTGTCGCGACCGTCGAAGAATTTCGGGCGCGGGCCTTAATTGCGCGGTCTGATTATCTACCGGGAATCACGGTCTCGTCAAGCATGCCGGCCGGCCGTAAGGCGAACTTCCTCTTTCCCGGCTTTGCCAGCCCGTTTAACTATTACTTGTTGGGCAACCTGGCATGGGAAATCGATCTGTGGGGGCGTGTCAGGCGATTAAACGAAGCGGCCCGCGCCGATCTGTTGTCCAAGGAAGAGAACCGACGAGCGGTCACCATCCAATTAGTCAGCGCGGTCGCCGAAGCCTACTTCAACCTCCTTCAGTTTGACCTACAGCTCGATATTGCAAAGCGGACACTGCAATCGTGGGAAGAGTCGGTGCGGATTGCCCAAGCACGGCTGCGCCAAGGGATGACTTCGAAACTGGATGCGGATCAGTTTGAAGCGGAGCGCGCGAATGCCGCGGCTCGCACGGTGGAACTCCAGCGGCAGATGATGCAAGCCGAGAACCACTTGAGTGTGCTGCTTGGGCGGAGGCCCTTCTCGATTACTCGCGGCCACTCGCTGGATGAGCAAGTTATGCCTCCGGAGGTTCCCGCTGGATTGCCGTCGGAATTGTTGCAGCGGCGTCCCGATCTGTTGGTCGCGGAGCAACAATTGGCGGCCGCTACAGCCCGCATCGGCGCGGCCAAAGCTGAACGATTCCCTAAAATTACCCTGACCGGCCTGCTTGGCGTGGCCCATCCTGAATTATCCTTGCTCTTCACAGATGCCTCCTCCTTTGGAGTCGCAAGCGCTGCCTTGGCTGCCCCTCTGTTGAATGCTCAAGTGTTGGGCTTCCAGCAGGAAGCGGTGGAAGCCCAAACCAAAGAGGCATTGGCTCAGTACCAACAAGCCGTTCTGACAGCCTTTCGCGAAGTTGAGGACGCGCTCGTCGCCATTCAGACGGCCCGCACGCAGAGCGAAGCACAACAACAACAGGTCACGGCGCTGCAGTCGGCCATGAAACTGGCGGAGCTTCGGTATAAAGGGGGACTGGCCAATTACCTTGATGTATTGGTGGCGAGGAGAAGTTTGTTTGAATCCGAACTCGCGTTGACGAGTACGAGGCGGTTGCTGTTGGCATCGGTCGTCCAACTCTACAAGGCGCTCGGAGGGGGATGGTCTCCCGATATGGCAACTGCTGAGGAGCAGAAGGGGTAGCATTGGTGGACCAACCGGCGCAGCTTCAATTCCCTATTCATGATTTATTAGCCAGGCGGTGGAGTCCTCGAGCGTTTGATGAACGGCTTGTCGAGGCGCCGTTGCTCCAGTCGCTACTTGAGGCAGCTCGATGGGCTCCCTCATCAAACAACGAGCAGCCGTGGCAGTTTATCGTGGCGAGCAAGGAGCACCAGACGGACTGGAATCGTTTGTTCGAGTGTTTAGCGGAGGGCAACCGCCGCTGGGCCTTTCGGGCGCCGGTTCTGATGCTGTCTATTGCGAGGATGCATTTCGAGGATGACGGCAGGCCAAACCGGCATGCCTTTCATGATACTGGGTTAGCTACGGAGAATCTTGTCTTGCAGGCGACGGCACAGGGATTAGTCGGCCACCAAATGGCGGGCTTCGATGTGGAGAAGGCGAAAGCTGATCTGAGGATTCCAGCAGGGTACGAACCTGTTGCGATGATCGCAGTCGGCTATCCAGGGGACCACGCCCTGCTTCCAGACCGGTTGCGGGAGCGAGAACTTCGGCCAAGAATTCGCCGGCCCATCGGTGAATGGGCCTTCTTGGGCCAGTGGGGCCGTTCGATTGTGCAGAGGGATTGAGTTCCAAGAAAGAGGAGCTAAGCGGATGAAATCGTTGAGTGGAAAGGTCGCGATCGTGACCGGGGCATCCAGTGGAATCGGTCGAGCTATTGCGGAACGAATCGCGGATGAAGGCGCGATCGTTGTCGTGAATCATTCAAAAAGCGTTGAGGAGGCGCAGCAGGTGGTCGTGGGAATCCAAGCGAGAGGTGGCAAGGCCTTGGCGGTACAAGCCGACTTGAGCCGTGTGGCGGATGCGCGTCGTCTTGTGCTCGATACGGTCAAGCAATTCAACCGGCTGGACATCCTGATCAACAATGCAGGCAAGTTCATGCCAAAACCGCTTGAGGAGACCACGGAAGAGGACTTTGATGGTGTGATCGCCTTGAATGCCAAGGGGCCATACTTTGCCATGCAAGAGGCGGCAAGGGTATTGAAAGAGGGCGGACGAATCGTGAATATTTCGACGGGTGGGACACATCTCAACTTTCCGGGCGCTACCGCTTATCTTGGGAGCAAGGCGGCGCTTGAACAGTATACGAAGGGGTTGGCGCAGGAATTGGCGCCCAAGGGGATCACGGTGAATACCATTTCGCCGGGTTTCACCGAAACGGGGATGATGATGGATGAGTATCGGCAGATCGGCATCCAACTGTCGCCGATGAAGCGGCTCGGAGTTCCCAAAGATATAGCCGATGTCGTGGCGTTCGTCGTGAGCGAGGAGGCACGGTGGCTGACGGGACAGACCATCCAAGTCGGAGGCGGTATCGTCATGTAGCTCAATCGGGAGAGCGAGCTACCCACTCTCAACCGATGCAGGACGCATGTTCTGATCCGATGGATCATCTGGCGACCGCGGATCCGGTCATGCGTCGGTTGATCGAGCAGATCGGCCCCTTCTCTCTGAAGCCGAAGATGCGTCGCTCGCCATTTGAGTCTCTTGTCCGCGCGATCGCCTATCAGCAGCTACATGACAAAGCTGCCGAGAGTATCCTCAGGCGGTTCGTCGCGCTGTTCCCTAGGCGAAGATTTCCTCGCCCCGATGATCTTCTTGCGATGGACATGCAGGCCCTTCGGCAGGCTGGATTTTCGCGGTCGAAAGTCATGGCACTTCGAGACCTGGCTCAAAAGACCATCGATGGAACTGTACCGACAAACCGGATGATGCAACAGTTGGACGACGAAGCGATTGTCCAGCGCCTGATCGATGTGCGCGGAATCGGTCGGTGGACGGTCGAGATGCTGCTGATCTTTCAACTTGGGAGGCCCGACGTGCTCCCGGTTCACGACTTCGGCGTGCGCAATGGATTTCGTATCGGGTATCGCCGAGCGACGATGCCGACGCCTCGACAGGTCTGGCAGCACGGCGAGCGATGGAGACCGTTTCGCACGGCGGCCGCATGGTATCTCTGGCGGGTAGTGGATCGGGAGAAGCGAGCGATGAAGGTATTCTAATGGCGGATCCGACGAAGCGACTTGATTCCAATGCGCCGGGCAATTTTTTTGTCGATGCAACCTGCATCAACTGCGACACCTGTCGACAACTCGCGCCGTCGAATTTCGAGGAGATCGGGGGGTATTCTGCCGTCAGCTCACAACCTGAAGATCCCGACGGAGTGCACCATGCCTACCAAGCATTGCTGGCCTGCCCGGTTGGATCGATTGGGACGGAACAGAACGATGGGGTAGGATTGAAAGCGGCGATGGGTAGTTTCCCGCTCCATCTTGATGATGGAGTCAGTTATTGTGGGTTCAATTCAGAAAAGTCGTTCGGAGCAAACAGTTTCTTCATTGAACATGGGGACGGGAATTGGTTGATCGACTCTCCTCGCTATGTCAAACACCTGATCGATATGTTTGAACGGCGGGGCGGTATTACGCATATTTTCCTGACGCACAAAGATGACGTTGCCGATGCGGACAAGTACGCCTCGCATTTTGGCGCAGAGCAGATCATCCACCAAGCGGATCGGGAGGCTGCGCCGTCTGCGGAACACGTCATCCACGGTGAAGAGATGGTACGGATCGGATCGGAGTTCCAAATCATTCCCGTGCCGGGCCATACAGCCGGGAGCATGGTCCTGCTCTACAAGGACCGGTTTCTCTTCACGGGGGATCATCTCTGGTGGGACCCGCATGCGAAGCGATTGGACGCTCCCACCCGACTGGTTTGGAAAAAGTGGACGTTGATAGAGTCTCTTCGCAAGCTCCTTGATTACAGATTTGAATGGGTGCTGGCTGGTCACGGTGATCGCGTGTGCCTCCCCTCGGCTGACATGCAGCGATATCTGTTGGCGCTGGTTGAGCGTCGTGAGAAGAACGGTGGGTTTCGATAGGCATGTTCACAGCCGTTGCCCAGTGGGTTGATCGCAACATTCTCTCCCTTGGCCGTGAGATGCGGTTGTCCTACTTGCCGCCGCTCATGGTCTATGTGGCCTATGGAATCTCGGGACTTACCGGCATCGTCGGGACGTTCTTTGTCAAGGACTACCTCGGTCTCTCGGCTGCATTCCTGGCCGCGCTCGGTTTCTGGGCCGGAATTCCCTGGGCCCTCAAGATGCCGATCGGTCATGCGGTTGATCTCTTGTGGCGATGGAAGAGTTGGCTCGTCGGCCTCGGCGCAGGGCTGCTGACCATCAGCCTCGGGATCATGGTCCTGTTGATCGGCGATCGCGAGGCGATGACGGCCATCTTGCCGGCTGAAGTCTGGTATGTCCTCAGCGCTCTGTTGGCCCCCATCGGGTATGTCATTCAAGACGCAGTCGCGGACGCCATGACGGTTGAAGCAGTCCCTCGTGTGGACAAGCAGGGCCATCCATTTGATGAGCACACGCGCAAGCTGATGCACACCACGATGCAGACCCTCGGACGTGTCGCGATCGTCGGCGGCGGCATCCTTGTTGCTTTGGTTAATGTGTATGTCTTCAGCGGAACCGAGGGGCTGCCGCAAGCTGACCTCGTTCTGCTCTACAAACAAATCTATCTGCTGGCCATGGTGATTCCAGTTGTGTCGGTGACAGGACTCGGCCTGGCCTGGTGGTTGAAACGTCGACAGAGACAACGGCTGGTTCAGGAAGGATTTTCGCTTGAGCAGGCACGGGAGTTGGTGAATGTGCGTGCTGCAGAGAGCGAACCTACGAAACCCAATTGGTGGATCCTCGGCGGAAGCTCCGCCTTTGCCCTGTTCACGTTGACGGTCGGACTTGGGGGATTCCCATACCGAGAAGAAATTGTGTTCACGGGTTCCATGACCATCGTGCTGTTTCTGATGTCGAGACTCATCCGGGAGCTGGAGCCCGACAAGCGCTTCACGCTGGTCGGTACCGCGGCGGTGATCTTCATGTTGCGCGCAATCCCACAATCCGGTCCTGGCGCGACCTGGTGGATGATCGACCAGCTGAAGTTCGATCAGCAGTTTCTTTCAGTTCTTTCATTGATCGGTGGCACGTTGGCCTTGGTGGGCATGTTTGTCCTTCGACGCTTCATGGCCGAACGCTCCATCAGCTACATCGTTGGAGTTTTGACCGTGGTCGGCACGATCCTCGCTCTTCCTATCGTAGGGATGTACTATGGAGTGCACGAATGGACGGCCAAAGTGACCGGCGGAGTGGTCGATGCGCGCTTCATTGCCTTGATAGACACAGCGTTGGAATCGCCGCTTGGGCAGATCTCCATGATTCCGATGTTGGCCTGGATTGCGAACTCGGCACCGCCCAATCTGAAGGCCACTTTCTTTGCCGTGATGGCCTCGTTCACCAATCTGGCGCTTTCCTGCAGCCAGCTCGGGACGAAGTATCTCAACGAACTATTCGTCGTGACGCGGGAGGTGCATGACCAAGCGACGGGGTCCATTCAAACCCCTGCCGACTACAGCCAGCTTGGCGATCTCCTCATCACGCAAGTGGTGATCGGCTTGACCCTTCCCTTCTCTGCCATCCTGTTTGCCAAGCTCACAAGGTTCAAGAGCGTGTGATGATATCCGGTCTCCCTAAGGAATGACTTGATGGGAGAAGTTCATCGGTTTGCCGATTCTACCGCCCAAGAAGCTAATTGCTCGGTATCCTCCAGAACATCAATAGGGACTTCATAGAAGGATTTGAGAGTCTGTTTGGCGTTTGGACGGAACGGTTTCATGCCCTGGTCTGTGTAACGCCTGATCGTCTCAGGCGTTACTTTGAAATAGAGCCGGCCTTTATGGATGATGCCGAAAAGGGTCGTGCGCTGGTAGAGCCCGTGACCGCCGAACATCGTGCGGCAAGTCAGGCCTCTCAGATCGGCGAGTTGGTCCAGCACGAAGTCCTTGAAGCCGTCGTGCGCGGTCGGCATGAAGGTTCAAGTGGGCTTGCGCGCCGTGATTATGCGCACGGCGATCGGTAAGGCGACGATCGACCCTTTCCTGTATTGCTCGGTCGCATCAAGAATCCGTTGCCTGGCGTCCTTCTGTTGAGCCGGACTCAATTTGGTCCATAGATTTTGAATCGGTGCAGCAATGTCCATGAGGCTGGAGAAGTAGGTGTCAGCAGACGGGAACCTGACATCGCCGAGAAATTCATCGTCGGAAATATCCGCGAACCCAGCTTGTTGTAACATGCCGGCCAGCTCACCCGATTTCGCCAGTCTGAAAATCCCCGGAGCCGATGGATCCGGAGGGGGAATTTCTATGAACCTAAAAACGGCAGTCCACGTGTTAGGTCGCCGCAGTTTCTGAGGTCGGCAAGGCCGGAGGGCCCGCTGTCGGGAGCAGAAATGTGGCGAACGCGCGGGTGAGTATGGCCCGCAGGCGGTCGGCATC
>JAOUHJ010000138.1 GCA_029865225.1 Nitrospira sp. | reverse complement strand
TTCTTAGACACGACGATCTTCGATCTCTCGAACGAGAACTGCATCGCGTTCCTCGATCCCTTGATCGAATCGTGGGATATTGACCTTGCCACCTTTTGCATTGAGATTGTTCTGAACCGTCGAGTCGTGCCGGAACACCAGAAGACGTTCGAATTCATGGAAAAGAGACCGGACACAACTTCAGGGGAAGAGCCTGGACTTAAGAAATTTCTTCAAGATCCCTTACTGAGCGGGGATGTGACCGAAGAGGAGCTCAGCTTTCTGCACACACTGACGTTTCAAAACAAACGACCAACCGCACTCTACTATTACCGTGAGCTTCAGAGCTTCAGAGACCCATTGCATTTTCAGGCCGCTATCAGGAAGCCATCGGGGAAGTAACAATATGTGGTATCGACACTATGTTATTCGACCAACAGATGAGTCACAAGCAGAACAGCCACCCACGTAACCACATACGCAAGCAGGATGAGTTCTGTCAACATGTCGCGCCGAAAATCACGCCACTTACACATACCTACGCCCCCCTGGCACCTTACATGTATGAGACAGCCTCTCAGCCATGGGCGAATATCACCAATCGGGTCACCAGAATCAAGGGCCTGACCGGTCTCACACTTTCTCGTTCGGTCCGACCACTCACTCCGACGACAGAACGCCTTGCTACGATCGCTCTTTCTTTAACCTTTTAGCAGTTGCTCCAGGGAGGCGTGCACCGTTCCGAATCGGTGGACTGTGACTCACCTTGTTGGCTTCAATGCCTGGGTCCGTCATCGCTCCACAGAGCAGGCACCGCCATCCAGTCACCGAGGGCTGCCCCATGTCTCTCATTTGAATGGCAACCAAAAAGCCATGGCAACGTGGACAATTCATGATACCTCCTACGAATTCTCTCTAGAGCACCTTTCGCAGCGTTGCGTTCCAGATCAAACATGCATACACAGGACCAGCGGTACTTCGACGAAACCAATACCACCACACCTCCCCGAGGAAAGCCCACCGCCCCATCATGTCAAGCCTCCTTCTCACGAAACTAGCAGGCTCTGGATGGAGGGGTCGATGAGCTGATCGTGAAAACCGCTAAATTCGGGTGTTGGAATTCCATACGTTTCTCAGGTGCGAGAAATGTACGATCCCCGATCGCGAACAGCTACTGTTTCTTGAGAAACAAGTGCTGGTAGGGAATGAGAGGACTCATGGTCGACTTCATGCCCACCGACATCTCATAAGCGGAGACGTTGGATGCGAGAGATCCACCGCAATCATCAGAATCACTCTGACGAGTACATTCGCCCGAAGATCCATGAGATAGCGGTTGAATACGAACTCGGTCCGTCCCTCCATCATCTCTCATCCATGTAGGACGGCATCCGGCACCTGCAAAACCGGGGCGCCCGTCCTCCCATGGACGAACGCCTCTCTGTACCACCTACTCGTCCCCGACTGTGCCTACGAATCTGAATTGAACCATCAATACCGTCTGTGTTCCTGCTCCTCTGGGATCGAAGCCCAAATCGTGATCCCCCACAACAAGACGACAATGCCAACCAAGCTGTAGATCTGATACATGTCCATCACCTCTCTTTCACCGACACTCGGAATGTGCTCGTTCACCTCTACACTCCCATCACTCCTTCTCCCTTCAACGGCGATGCCACTAGGAGTCCACTACTGGTTATTGCGTATATCTCTGGAGGTACCGATTCAAAATTTCGGTGCCGACTGGATGGCGTTCCGAGCCTTCTCTTCACCTGCACAGCTTTGCTCGGCCAACATCCGTTGCCCTGTACTAGCAACACGAGGGATTCTCGCCAGACAAGTCTTCAGCGTATCCTCCGCTGCACCAGATGCAATGACGCCGGTGTCTTGTATTGTATGGGCGGAATGCCTAACTCCTTCCCCCTGCGACTCAGTTGCGTGGGTCGTATGTGGGATCAGTACCGACAGGACTGCAACCATCAGCATCGACACCCCTACGACTACTCCTCTTGTGGTAATCCTTTTCATCGTGCTTACCTCCTCGTTCCTTGTGAGCGTTTCCCTGGACCTCAAGAGCACCGGTGCAAACCCTCGATAGAAGACGTTTCCGCACCTCCCTTCCACGCACGGGCAGAAGACACCACTGCTCTGGATTTTCGATTCGCACACTGCACCATTTGGCTCGATGGGACTCGTTATTCGGAGAAGCTGCGGAGACTGAGGAATCAGACGCGCAGGAGAGGGAAGAGCCGCGCGAGAGATAGGACAGTCGACGTTGCGTTGAACGTCACAACATCACCCTACAGCCCGCTCCCGTTGGTGTCAATGCGTCAAAGAGGAGCGTGCCGTGTAACGCAATGATTCCATAGGGCTATATTTATTTTAACCGGGTATTCACACATTGGGCTCGTTGCGGAAGGTCACCAGCACGTATGGTTTGTCTTCAAACACGTACCGTAACAGACTGGCTGCAGTTGCTCGGACTGGTGCCTGTCTGGCACGCAGAAATTCTCCTCACCGAAAAGGGATACATGAGCACTGACCGCGAGTCTTCTCCCCTATGACAGAGACCATAGAGCATTCACGCACTAGGAGGTTTATGAGATAATCCCCCTATGATCCTGAAACGCTGGCTCGTCGGGGACCCGCTGAAAACTGCTCAGGCTGCAGACCAGCGGTTGTCCAAAACTCTTGCGCTCGCTATTTTCTCCTCAAACAACATTTCTTCCGTCGCCTATGCCACGGAAGAAATCCTGCTGGTGCTGGTCCTGGCTGGGACTGCGGCCATCGCCTGGTCGATTCCAGTCAGTCTGGCGATCCTTTTCCTTGTTCTCGTTCTCACGATCTCCTACCGCCAGATCATTTACGAATATCCGGAGGGTGGTGGAGCCTATACCGTTGCCAAGGCAAACCTAGGGGAACTGCCATCACTTGCCGCCGCTGGTGCGTTGATGATCAGTTACGTCGTGACCGTAGCTGTCAGTATTGCGGCCGGCATTGCTGCGCTGACGTCTGCCGTTCCAAGCTTGTTCGTGCACCGCGAAGCGCTAGGGCTCGTGACCATCCTGTTCATTGTCATCATGAACTTGCGTGGCGTTCGCGAGTCAGGTCAATTTTTTTCGATCCCCACTTACTTTGCCATCGGAGGGTTGAGCTTGCTGGTAGTCGTCGGCGTCGTTCGGTCTCTGTACGACGCCACGCCGGTTCCTCTCGTAAGCACCCCCGTAGAAGTCAGCGGAGGCGTGGAAACCCTCACGCTCTTTCTGATCCTTCGTGCGTTTGCTGTAGGCTGTTCAGCCGTCACCGGCATGGAAGTGATTTCGAACGGGGTGAAGGCCTTCCGAGTCCCTGAATCGAAGAATGCCGCTACTACCATGATCTGGATGTCCGTCATCCTTGGATCGCTGTTCATGGGAGTCAGCTGGCTGGCCTACTATCATGGCATCTTACCGAAAGCCGATGAAACTGTCGTGTCCCAGCTGGCTCGCGTCACCTTCGAGACCGGCGTCATCTATTACGGTGTCCAGATCGGCACCATGATACTGTTGATCCTCGCCGCGAACAGCGCCTTTGCGGGCTTCCCACACTTGGCGTCGATTCTCGCACGAGATGGATTCATGCCTCACCAAATGGCCAGTTTCGGCGATCGCTTGGTCTTTTCGAACGGGATCCTCATCCTTGGGTTGTTCGCGTGCGTGCTGCTGGTGGCGTTTGAAGGTGACACCCACGCCTTAATTCCCTTGTATGCCATCGGGGTGTTCGTCTCCTTTACAATCTCTCAATCCGGAATGGTCCGCAGTTGGCTCAAACGAAAGGGAGACCATTGGCGGAAAAAACTCCTGGTCAATGGCGTGGGAGCCTTCACGACCGGAGTCGCCACCCTCATCATTGCGACCACGAAGTTCTGGGACGGATCCTGGATCGTGTTGTTCCTCGTCACCATCCTGATCATGATGTTTCGAGGGATTCGTTCCCATTACAAGGCGGTGAAGGAACAAATCACGCTCACTCGCGACTCCCGTCCACCTCGCCCCAGACACAACTTGATCCTGATCCCAATCAGCGGAGTGAACCGATCGGTCATCCGAGCGGTGGACTATGCGCGCAGCCGGGGGGGAGATATTAAAGCCCTGTTGGTCGATGTCAACAAAGAGGAAACTGCGCTCGCGGAAATACAGTGGGCCCAGTGGGGATGCGGCGTTCCGCTGATCGTGTTGCCCTCCCCCTACCGCTCCATCTTAGGATCGATCATGGACTTCATCGAAGAGCAACGACAAAAAGACCCAGATTGTTGGATCACCGTGGTGATTCCTGAGATTCTCCCGGCCCGTTGGTGGCAAAATATTCTGCACAACCAACGGGCCCTCATGCTAAAGGCGTCCCTACTTTTTAAGGATCGTGTCGTCCTTACCGACGTCCCTTTCCACCTGACGAAATGATCATCGCGCGCGACCTCTGGCTCATGAAATGGGTGACCTCACCTCGGATTGTGTGGCAGTGCCTGTTTCCCCTATGCCTAACCATGACCTCTCCGATCCAAGCCTTCACCATTACGGAGCCGCTTGATGGCGCCAAGCTGACCGCTGGAAGTCCCGTCACCGTAAGGGTGGACTTGGGAAACGATACGGGCATCATGAAAGTCCGCTATTACTGGTACGGTGAGCAGGACGAAGCGCTGGTTGAACAGGACGATTCAACCGCCATCGGCTTGATCGTAGCACCAGTGGCGATGGTTGGATCAGCTGAGCAGGATCCGCCTTTCGGCGGACGGCTGAACATTCCACAGAACAGCATCGGCCCCATGCGGCTCTTGGCAGTAGCCGAAGTCTCCCGTGGACGATTGGGAACAAGATCTATCTTCGATGAAGTGATCGTGCATGTTGAACCACCTGCCGCTCTGACAGCCATTGATTTTGAGACGAATAAGCCGTTGCAACTCGGCAGAGCAGGACAGTCCTCCGCCTTCGGCCATGTTGATTCGATGGGCAAGATTTTCCAACTCCCGGTTGTTGCCGACTTTGCCGACGGCGTGACCCGGCCTATCACCACACCAGCCAGTGGAACCAGCTATGAGTCTTCCAACCGACAAGTTCTTACGATCTTACCTGGCGGCTTACTGCAGATTGTCGGTAACGGTAAGACGACCATTACCGTCACCAACCGTGGCAAGCAGGGCACGCTCGATCTTGACGTGAATGTGAACGATGAACCAAACGAACCTCCGATCGCCGATGCCGGCCCGAACAGGACGGTCAAGGCCGGCTCAAAGGTGACGTTGACGGGGTTAACAAGTCGAGATCCTGAGGGCGAAGCGCTCTACTATAGTTGGAGCCAGATGCGCGGCAGCAAGGTTTCATTACTCGACGTCAACAACTCCGAAGCCTCCTTCCTTGCCCCGGCAGTATCCGAGTCACGAACATATCGTTTTAAGTTGCGCGTCACGGACAAGAAGGGAGCCGATAGTCTTCCGGCCTTTGTGGATGTGACGGTGGAGCCTTGACGGTAACCCCCAAAAACCATTAGCATGACACTCGACTGTATGACTCCTTAATCCCTACTCTAGGATATCGATCTCACTCACCAAGCTACCGATAACCTAACCTCCTGATCTCGACGGTTTCGAGCGGTCGAAATGGTCCAGAGCGTCACGGCATAGATCCGCTCAAACGTTGGGGAAATGATGCTCGTATGATCTTGAAACGCTGGTTGGTCGGCGACCCACTGAAGACCGCCCAAGCAAGGCACGAGCGGCTTTCAAAAACCATTGCGCTTGCCATCTTTTCATCCAATGCTATTTCATCCGTCGCCTATGCAACGGAAGAGATCTTGCTCGTCCTGGTGCTCGCAGGGACTGCTGCGATCGCATGGTCTATCCCCGTCAGCCTCGCCATCCTCTTCTTGGTCCTTGTGCTGACCATTTCCTATCGGCAAATCATCTATGAATATCCAGAAGGAGGCGGGGCCTACATCGTCGCACGATCAAATCTTGGCGATCGCCCAGCCTTAGTGGCAGCAGCAGCGCTGATGATCGACTATGTCCTGACCGTCGCCGTCAGCGTAGCCGCCGGCATTGCAGCACTCACCTCGGCTATTCCAAGTTTGTTCATTCATCGCGAAGCATTGGGGCTGGTCGCTATTTTGTTCATTATTATGGTGAACCTCCGAGGGGTTCGAGAGTCAGGCAAGTTTTTCGCTATCCCGACCTATTTTGCGATAGGCGGATTAGGCTTCCTCGTCATATTAGGCACCATTCGGTCCCTTTCAAGCTCTGGGGAACCCCCTCCTGTTATCGACCACATCGAGACAGAAGCCTTTACAATGTTTTTAGTACTCCGCGCCTTTGCTGCCGGATGTGCAGCCGTCACAGGCATGGAGGTGATCTCAAATGGAGTCAAAGCTTTTCGACAGCCCGAGCCCAAGAATGCCGCCACGACGATGGTCTGGATGTCGATCATCCTGGCGTCACTGTTCACTGGTATCAGTTGGATGGCCTATCACTACGGGATCGTGCCCAAACCTGACGAAACCGTCGTCTCTCAGCTTGCCCGCCTGACGTTCGGTACCAGTCCTGTTTATTACGCCGTGCAGATCGGCACCATGGCCTTATTGGTCCTGGCCGCAAATAGTGCCTTTGCAGGCTTCCCCCACCTGGCCTCGATCTTGGCGCGGGACGGATTCATGCCTCACCAGATGTCCACATTCGGTGATCGCCTGGTCTTCTCGAACGGCATCATCATCCTTGGATTCTTTGCCTGTCTTCTGCTCATCCTCTTCCAAGGAGAGACCCACGCACTGATCCCCCTCTATGCCATCGGTGTCTTTGTCTCGTTCACGCTTTCCCAAGTCGGTATGGTGAAACGATGGCTGGTCAAGAGAGGACCACACTGGCAAGCAAAACTGATTATCAATGGAGCCGGCGCCCTCACGACTGGTATCGCCACCATAATTATCGCCAGTACCAAGTTCATGCAGGGTGCGTGGATCGTCTTCTTACTCGTCGCTGTCCTCCTGTTCATGTTCCAAGGCATTCGCTCTCATTACAGAGCCGTGACCGAACAGATTGCATTAGATCGTCGAGGGGCACGGCCGCCTTTGCCGGGACGTAATATCGTCATTATCCCGATCAGTGGCTTGAATCGAGCAGTGGTTCG
>JAOUHJ010000038.1 GCA_029865225.1 Nitrospira sp. | reverse complement strand
GTCGTCTTATCGACGCTTTGGAGGAGCGACAGGTTTTGTGCTTCCAGAATCAAGTCGATGCGGGTGCGAATGATCGCAATGATACCCTCGAAGCCACCACGGAGCGTGTCGACGCGTCGCAAGAGTTGCTGGTATCCTTCGGCGACGCCGGTAATGCCACTCAAGACATAATCTGAGATCGGGCGATAAGATTCCATCCGTTGTTCCCTGATAGAAGCCAATGTCGTATGCACGATCTTGTCGTACGGAATCGACGCCGACAGTGCGAAGTGCAACGTACCGGCCATGCGATTGGTTTTCAATAAGTCCTGAGTCAGGCTGTTCAGCCACCGCTGCAGCGTCTCCGAGTTTGCATGCCCGATATGAGACGTAATGATCTCTCGTTGCTCCAGATGCACTTTTTCGAACTTATAAGCATGATCGATTGCGGCGGAGAACAGCGGCTTCTGCATCAACAGCAAATGATAGTAGGTCTCGATCCGCACAATGGCATCGACGATATCTTTCAACCGAGAGGCCTGTGGCTGCGGCCCGAGACTTACCCAATACCGTTCACGCCCCAGTTCGTCCGGAGTAAAGCTGGTGACCAAGCTGGTCGATTCGTCGAAGACCCGGCTGCCGTACATTACCGGCCCTGGGAATAACGGCTGCATCCGTTCGCGTGTCGGCAACGCCTCCTCCGTGAGCAGAATGTCGAGTCGACAGACTAGATTTCCAAGCGGCGAGATCGCAAATTTGTACTCCGGAAAGGTCAGTGGGCCGAACGACACCTCCGGCTTGGCCGGAAGATGCCAGATCTGATAGTTATAGTATTCCGTATGGGCCTGCCAGACCAGGACGAGTCGGTCGCCGCCCGCCGATTCCTTGATGCCATATCCAAACGTTTCCTTCAACACGATTGACTCCGCTGCCACCTTGACCGCCTCAAGCAGCGACTGGAATTCTTCCCGACTGGCTGGACGCTGTGTCGGAGGATCGGACATGCGAAACGCTTTGAAATGCACGTGAGCCGGCGCACGGAGCCATCGCCCAATCGGCTGGTGTGGGCGTTCATGCAACTTTTTCAAGAACGACTCAGTCTCTGATCGAGATGGGTTCGATTGACTCACGCGTTTCCTCTTTGCCCTGAGAATGAGGTATGACCCTAACATCCGCCGCGGCCAGCTTCAACAATGACGTGGGATTCCGGGAGGGGGCGAAGGAAGGCTCTAGTTACAAGACGGATCGAACGGCATATCAGCGTACGGGCGATAGGCCTCGCCCAGGGTGAGAAGAATATCTCCCCAGACACGCGCGGGATCACTCTCAAACACCACTTGAGGATCGGCCGGTACGGTAATCCACGAACCGGTCTTCATCTCATTCTCGAGCTGGCCCGCCCCCCAGCCCGAATACCCGAGGTAGGCACGGAACAATTCTTTGGTTCCGGTCTCGGTGAGAATCCGCTCAACCATGCCGACATCACCCCCAAGACACACTCCATCGAACACGTGATGCGCATTGTCTGGAAACGTGTCTCCCCGGTACAGCAGCATGACCTGATTCGTCTGCACAGGCCCGCCCGCATAGAGAACATGACCGGCTCCTTCAATCACCGGTATCTGTGGGAGGGCCTCAGAAATTGACATGGCCGTGGGACGGTTCACGATGACACCGAGCGCCCCCTCCGGTCCATGCTCACAGAGCAACACGACGGTCTGACGGAAGTTGGGGTCACGGAGGCTCGGCGCCGCGATGAGAAAAATGCCTTTCCGGAGTTCGGTGCTCATGAGACAAATCCTACCGTGCTCATGTCACTTGCGCAAGCGCAGTACTCATCTTGGCAGAGTTACGACATAGGGAATTACAGTTTGTACAGCGACGTACGGCGATCGCTAAACAAATCGTTGTAGCGATTCAATGCCTTGTCACGAGCCTCGGCCGGGTCGACATCAAGGATGGTCAGCTCTTCCCCGTCACGGGATGCCCGATGTCTGATCACCCCCTTGGGAGTGACGATTTCACTTTGGCCGATGTAGGTCAACCGATCTTTACCGCCACGAGCCTCGCTCCCGATACGATTGCATGTCACGGCGAACACCCGATTTTCAAGGCACCGTACCGGCATGGAATCCGGGCAATTCGGCAACACCAGGTTGGAGGGATGACACAGAATATCCGCGCCCTGCAAGGCTAAGGTCCTTGCAGCCTCTGGATAGTACCAATCGAAACAGATCATCACGCCGATCTTCGCCGGCCCGATATCCCAGACGTGAAAGCCTGAATCTCCGGGGCTGAAGAACTGCGTTTCCTCATAGAAGAGATGGGTCTTTCGATAACAACCAAGAAAACCGGATGGTCCTACGACCACAGCGGAATTGTAACAGTGAGCCCCGAATCGTTCCGGAAGTCCTGCCACGAGGTGCATCTTCCGCCGTTTTGCAAGCTCACTCAGACGACGAACAGTCACACCATCGGGGACCGGTTCGGCCAACCGCTGGGCCTCTTCCTGAGAAACAAACTGATAACCTGATGCAAACAATTCCGGGAGCACAATGAGGTCGGCATCTGCCTGCTCCAGCTTGGCCGTGACTGCGTCAAGATTTGCAGCCACATCACCGAACTGCGGATCGAACTGGTAAAACCCAACTCTCACGAGAGACTCCGCTCCATACGAGAACGGGCAGGGACGATGTCCCTGCCCGTACAAACTCCACACTCGCTAAGCCAACCTCGCGGCTAGCCGCGCCTTCTACTTTACTTCACTCAAATGCATCGCAGCGCCATTGGCATGTTCCGTACAGGCGTCCGCATGCCCGGCCTTTCCGTGTTTCACGGCCTCCGTCAGATGCTTGACTGCCTCATCCAAATGAGGGTTTTTCATTCCTGCTGCTTGCGCATGCTTGAGTGCTTCGCCGGCATGCTCAACACAAGCATCCGCATGTCCTTCCTTCCCGTGCATCGCAGCACCTTGCGCATGTTCGACCGCTTCGCTCATGTGCTTATTCCCGGCAAATGCCGAGCTGCTCAGCATCGGTGCACCGACCAATGCGCTCAGGCCGAACACCAACATCACACTACGAAGGATTCTGCTCATCATGGCTGCCTCCTTGATGGTTAACAATTCGCAGTTTGCGTCGACTGAATCTTGTGAATAGACCTTACACAGCGCTTCTCAGCGCTGTCAAGAATGTTTAGCCGAGGGATCAAATCCAAGAATTTTCTGGAGCGCGTGCAAATCTTTCTCGACCGGAGCCGCAAAATCCCGACTCCACTCCCACCACGATCCTGGGTAATTGCTGAGCTTCGGATATCCAGTCAGTCGAAGAATGAAATAGAGCCAGGCTGACCGAACGCCACCGGTACAGTAGCAAATGATCTCCTGACCGCTTCGAATACCTTTGGCCTCCAACATTTCCTTGATGACAGTCGGATCCTTAACGGTTGCGTCCTTATTCAAAAATCCGTTCCACGCCACATGGATGGCAGTGGGAATATGCCCGGGTCGCGGGATGCCAGACACTTCTTTCCCGAGAAATTCCTCGACGCTGCGCGCGTCCAGAATGGCCGTCTGGGGATGCGGCGATCTGACGATCGCCTTGATGTCCTCTTTCAACGCAAGCAACGATTGCACTGGGGAAGCCTTGAAGGTGCCCATTGAGGAAGACACGTGCCCATGTTCGAACGGCCGCTTCTCAGCCGTCCACTTCACCCACCCTCCATCCAAAATACGGATGCGTGTATGGCCCAGATATTCCAACATCCAAAACATCCGCCCTTCATCGCCCCAGTTATCGAAGGGATTGGAGTAGATGACGACGTCGCTGTCATTGTTGATCCCGAGACGACGGAGTATCAGCTCGATCTGAGACAGATCAGGGTTCAACAGCCCCTTCGGCACGGCGGTGGGATCGCTGTAGTCATGCCACGTTGAATGGACAGCGCCGGGAATATGGCCGCCAAATTCGTAGGCAGCCTTGCCACGCACATCGATGATGACGAGGTTCGGTTGTCCTAACTGCTGCTGAAGCGGCTCGGTATCGATCAATAACGGATGAGTCACAGTGTCGTTCCTCTCAATGTTCTTCCTGCTCGACGATCAGCTGTCAGCCACGTTCCTGGCACGTTCTCGTCTCGTGTGGCGGTCCATGTTTTAGCAAGGCATCTGCTTCCTTCGCCCAGGCAACGTTCATATCGCCGGACAACGAGACCACACGGTCATAGACCACGAAGCGATAGGGGTCATCTCCGGTCAGACCATATTTTGTCTGCAGTATCTCGTGCTGCGCATCCGTCAATATGTGATAGCGAACCCGTGTCCTGAGGCGCAGTCCCTCGGTCTTTTCCGGCAACCGATACGAAAATTGATATTCTCGGCTGGCCAACGGGAGCAACCTATTATCATACAACTCCACGATCGCCGGCTGCCACAAAATCCAACGTCCCATCGTCGAGCTCTGCTGCTCAAGCACGTTTCCCTGTTGATCCTCCACGGAGAACTCCACAGTAAAAAATCGGTCGGGATCTCCGGTTGGAATCTTGTGTCCGGCCCCGGCGTTGATGAGCGTGAGGGTCACACCGATTCGCTCACCTGGCTTTGGAGAGGCCTGGTCCGCCTTGACCTGCACCGCCACTGCTCGTTTCACCATATCCGGATCATGCCCGCCGCGCCAGAGGTGCTGACGCCCCCTGCGCACTGGGCCACCCAACGCCACCGGCCGGTCAATCTCGGGCATGTGACACGTCTGACAGATGAACCCCCGTTCTTGCATGAAGAACTTGCCTTCATACTCGGCATAGGTGCCACAGGGCCCGACGTTGTAGAACTGTGCCGGCCCGGACACGACATTATGACAACGGTAGCAGGGCTGTGCCGTTCTAAAATTGGGGTCGTATTTCGTCGGATGTGGAGCCACCGAGTCTTCAAAGGGCCCATAAATCACACCGTCACGCACGTGACAGACGGCGCAGGTCACCGATTCCTTTTGATATTCAGGATCGTATCGAGGATTGGGCTCTTGAACGGCTTGCTCGACTCGGCCACGCGGGATCTCTTGTATCAGCGTGGGCTGTTGATTCTCGAGTGGGGTATGGCAATTGAGGCAGACCCAAATGTTCTTATCCTTCTTCCAGTAGGCCTGGAAGAACGGATCTTCGTAGGCATGGGCATGGATGCTCGTCTTCCATTCTTCATAAATCTCCCGGTGACATTGGCCACAGGCCTCGGCCTTGAGGCTGGCCAACCCTTGAGGCACTTCCTGAAATGGAATGGCATGCGCATAATCCGAGCGTAGCCCGAAAATCACGACCGGTTTGACTTCAGTGTAATAGAGATAGACTGCCCCAGCGACTGCGCCAAGGCCAAGCAGGATCTTCACTCCGCGAGTCATGCGTTCAACAACGCCTTAACGTGAGCCTCCACGGAGGCGGCAAGCGCCGTCAGGTTGTACCCCCCTTCGAGGGACGAGAGGATACGGCCATTCGCATGGCGTTTGGCGATCCCAGCCACGATCTCGGTGAGCTCGGCATAGCCCGCTTCCGTCAACCCCATACTGGCCAGAGGATCGTCTGTATGCGCGTCGAACCCCGCTGAGATGATGACAAACTCAGGCTTAAAGTCATCGGCCGCTGCAACGAGCACTTTCTGAAACACGGCGCGATAGTCGTCGTCTCCTTCGCCTGCCTCCATCGGGACATTGATCGTAAACCCTTCGCCCGCTCCTTTGCCACGCTCGCTTCCTCGACCAGTACCTGGGTAATGAGGATACTGGTGTGTACTAAAGAAGAGAACCGCGGGATCGTCCTCAAAGCTATGCTGTGTGCCATTCCCGTGATGGACATCCCAATCGACGATCAACACTCGTGTGAGCCTATACTTTTTCTGGATATAGCGAGCGGCAATCGCCACGTTATTCAAGAGACAGAAGCCCATCGCTCGGCTGGCCTCGGCATGGTGACCAGGAGGACGGACCGCACAGAACACATGATTCACCTGCCCCTCCATGATCGCATCGACCGCCGCTAAGGCCCCACCCGCTGCCAAATACGCAGCGGTCAGTGAACCAGGCGACATCGACGTGTCCGGATCGAGCGAGATACGTCCTGTAGCAGGAGCCGCTCGATTCAGCGCGGCAACATAGCCCGGAGTATGCACTTGCGTGATCCACTCATCTTCGGCTGGTCGTGGCTCGATCCTCACCAGTCGAGCAGCAGTTCCGCTCTCCTCCAATCGCTGCATGATCGCACGCAACCGATTGGGAGACTCAGGATGGCCGGCTCCCATATCATGCTCAAGATAGGCGGGATGATAGACGAGACCTGTCTTCCCCATACCCTCACCGTCACACATGCGCAATCCTCAGTGAGATTAGCACGCAGAAAGTTCATAGACAACGGACCGACGGCACTGTTATCGTCGCCATAGTCGCAATGGAGGATGATCATGCCAAACCCTAGGATAGAACCGCTCAAAAAAGTGCTCGCGATGGACCCACATGACGATGTCGCCTGGTTCGGTCTCGGGAAGGCCTATATGGACGACGGGAACTTTGAAGAGGCCGCCACGTCGTTACGTCAGTGCGTCACGGTCAAGCCGACCTATTCTGCCGCCTACTATGGACTCGCGCAGTCGCTCCAGAAACTGGGGCGCATCGACGAATGTCGAACCGTGTGTGCCACTGGTATCGAGGTCTCAACCAAGAATGGCGATGCTATGGTGACGAAGAATCTGGAAGCGTTGAAGCTTGCCTTGGGATCGTGAGGTTGATCTATTCCCAGATCATCCGCCCCACCCATGAACGTGGCAACTCGTGCGGACCTCCCAGCACTACAAGGTTTGCCTGATCAAGGATTCATGAGACTCTGACAGCGAGGCTGAGGCACTTGGGTTCAAGACCAACATACGCACCCGAGGCTGAGTCTTTTGCTGTTTTGGCCGCTCGATCAGCTCCACGTTGGCCAGCTTGACCGCCGATCGTGAGGGAAGCGGTTCCACATCCCATAGCGAAATCAGCACGGCACTCAGGGTAGAGACTCTGGTCAGTAACACCGTCACCAATCCGGCAAGAAGCTTAAGATCCAGCCAAATCGGTTCAGGCCTGGAGGGTTTGTCACCCTGCAGGTCGGCTCGTGGGATGGAGATGCTGAGGACTACCGGATCACCATAGTCGGCTAATTGCTTCGCCTTCTGTCGAATGCGCGCAAGAATCCGGTGAGTCAGAATCACACCCCGGTCTTCTTCCTCGCCGACGACCTCATCAAGATCGAGCCCGCGGAGCGGCAAACGTTGCCGCTCCGCTGAGCCCACCATGGAGGTGATTTCCACAAAGAACCGCTCAGGTCCAAGACGGCATTCAAGATCGGCCGTCCGGGCTTGAGATTCAGGCAAGAACGTGACGTGGGCCCCGGTCCGAATCAACTGGGTGGCAATTTCCAACTCGGCGAGCGCAGATTCCCGCACCCCATAATCATAGTGCGTGAGGCGCCGGACGAGCCGATTGAGACGAAGGTGACTCGATGAATCCGCACAGTGACGACGAAGCGTCGACCACCGATCATGGAGGTGGCGTGAAAGGCCTTGTTCCTCCCGCTTCCAAGCAGGCGCTGGACCGGAAAGCTCGACTCGAAGCGTCGTCGCCAGCCTGAACGTCTTTCGTGGTCGAAATCTCGCCATCTCTCATACCGGCGCCGAGTCTTCGTCACCATCTGCTGACGAGCCTGGGGACTCCGGCTGGCGCTGTACTGTCTCCTCACACATTTCATCCAGCCATCGACCGGCACAGGCCAACACTTCACGCACCAAAGGCTCTGGTTGCCCCGTGCGTTTGATGGTCCACTGTGACACATATTCAAGCAGGGCATCCCTCTCGAACGAGTGGGTCGAATGAGTCGCGAGCGACGACAGTTCGGTAAACCCTGTTTGGAGAATGTCGCACACGGTCTCTCGTGCATGAGACGTACTGGCCGTCACATATTGGACAACCCGCTGCATTTCGTGATCGTTCATATTGTGAAGCTCGCTCGAAGCCATCTTTGCATCCAACTGATTGATAGTCAATGCAATCGAACTCCGTTATTGGCTTGACAATTTTCTCCACCGGCGCCAGCCGCTGATGATAAAATCACGTTCCCGTAGACATGAAATCAACCTAAAGGAGATTGTTCATGGCCGCTCAACGTCAAGCTCGCCAGCCTCGTCGTAAGACTTCTGCACCCATCGCGCACAACCGATGGGATCTCAGTGACCTCGTGAAGAAGCCACCGATCGATGTGGAACGAAGCCTGGTTGAGCTGGGAAAACTCGTGGGACAAGTAGAATCGGCTCGGCCTCAATTACAGGGGACCATGTCCAGCCCAGATTTCTTGGCGATCCTCAGACTAACCGAATCAATTGCCGAGATCTCAAACCGTCTGGGAGCATTCGCCTATCTCTGGTTCTCGGAGAATACCAAGGACGCGAAGTCCCGCTCGCTCAAAGCTCGAGTCGAGGAGCGCCTCACGGCATTGAACAATCGCTTGCTCTTCTTCGATCTCTGGTGGCAAGGCGTCGATTCGTTCAACGCCGAACGATTGATGGCCGATGCGGGCGATCTCCGGTATCACTTAGAAACCATCAGGCGTTACAAATCCCATACGCTCTCGGAGGCAGAGGAGAAAATCATCAACGTCAAGAATGTCACCGGACGTAGCGCAGTCAACACACTCTACGATGTGGTAACCAACGGACTGACCTTCACCCTGACCGTCGATGGGAAGAAACGCACTATGAATCGTGAGCAACTCATGAGCCACGTGCGAAGCCCTCAGGCGTCCATTCGTCAGGCCGCCTATCAAGAACTCTATCGCGTATTTTCAACCCAGCGCGATCTGATCGGAGAAATGTACCGGACGCTCGTGAACGATTGGAAATCGGAGAATGTGGAACTCCGAGCCTTTAGCTCTCCTATTGCCACCCGGAACCTCGGCAATGATGTCCCGAACCAGGCCGTTGATGTGTTACTCGCGACGTGCGCCAAGAATGCCGACATCTTTCAAACCTACTTCAAACTGAAAGCCAAAGTCTGCAGGATCACGTCGATGACCCGTTATCATATCTATGCGCCTCACAGGACCGAAACGAAGACCTATGGATACGACGACGCGGTTGCGATGGTGCTCGAAGCCTATCGTGGTTTCTCGCCTCACTTGGCCGATCTGGCCGAAGAGGTCTTTCGAGCAAAGCATATTGATGCGCCGACGCGTCCCGGCAAACTCGGCGGAGCCTTTTGTTATAGCGTCGCGCCAGGCTTGACCCCCTACGTCATGCTGAACTTTACGGGTGAAGCTCGGGACGTGGCCACGATGGCTCATGAACTGGGGCATGCCATCCATGGAATGATGGCGAAAGACCATTCGATCTTCACCTTCCACGCGACACTCCCCTTGGCTGAAACGGCGTCTGTGTTTGGCGAACGTATTCTCTCCGATACCTTGATGTCCCAGGAGCCCAAGAAGACGGTCCGACAGGGACTGCTGTTAAGCCAATTGGACGACATCTACGCGACGATACTCCGGCAGGCCTATTTTGTTAGATTTGAAAATCTGGCCCATCAGATGATTGCGGACGGAGCAACTGGCGATCAGCTGGCGCAAGCCTATCTGGCTGAACTCCGGCAGCAATTCGGCAAGAGTGTGAAGGTGCCGGATGAGTTTCAATGGGAGTGGTTGTCAATTCCGCATCTCTTCGCGAGCCCGTTCTACTGTTATGCCTATAGTTTTGGAAACCTGCTGGTATTGGCCCTCTATCGTATGTATAAGGAGCAAGGTGCGTCATTCGTGCCCCAGTATCTGGAACTCCTGTCTGCCGGCGGCTCCCAATCTCCTCAAGATATTCTCAACAAGGTGGGCGTCGACATGACGTCGGAGGCCTTCTGGCAATCGGGGTTTGATACCATCCGCGAGATGGTGAAGGACCTCGAGGGAACCCTCTCCTAGCCAACCTCTGTAAAATAGGCACTTGCGCACGGTATTTTACGGGCTCGATGTGCGCTTGACAGATCCCCCTTTCAATGGCATAATGAGAATGCTTCTCATAATCGTTCATTGAGGTGATGCGATGTATGTTTGCCTGTGCAGAGGAATTACGGAATCAGATGTCCGTGAAGCGGGGCGGGCAGGATTTGTGATGCCTTGTCAGCTCAGGTCCAAGTTTGGCCTCAAACAAAACGGCAATTGTGGCCGCTGCGCGAAAAACATCCATGAATTGGTTGCCCTTGCCGCCCAAGGGGCGTCGACCAGTACCGTGGAACGATAGAAACCTTTTACGCCTTTCCTTCCTCATTCACACTCAAATATTCTATCGGTGTTTACTCAAGTCCTGATCACATATCTTCAATGTGAGGACCCGGCTCGGACGAGTTTCGTCACCTCAGCTACACGTCGACCTAATGCCCTAGCATTAGCCAATTCTTGATCATCAATCCCTGGACTGTCGGCCTCGGTGGTTGCGGACGCGCCAAACGCTCCCCCGTCGCTCACGACAATCATTTGATTGCCCAGCATCGCGGCGAGAATCGTCAACATGGTGACTTCTTTGCCGCTGGAAACCTGCCCCCCTGTGGCAAAGGCGGCTCCAACCTTGTTCCTCATCTTGAATTCGGGGAAGACACCGAACTTGAACTGCCAGTTATCGAAGAATGTCTTCACCTCCCCGGACATATTGGACCAATATACCGGGGAGCCGACGACCACGGCGTCGGCAGAAAATAGATCGTCTGCCGTCACCTGACCGACACGTTTAAGGACAACGTGGGACCGCGCGACCGATTGAGCTCCAGCCACCACGGCTTCCGCCATACGCTCGGTGTTTCCTGCCAGAGAATGGTACGTGACCAGAATCTTGATGGAAGAAGGCGAAGCGTCACCGGCCCGTGACGACGCCACGCAACCCGAGGTTAGACTGACACAGGTGAGCCCGACGGCCAGAAGACGATGCCATCGCCTAATGGACTTGTACTCAGGGGGGTGTGGGAGCACGATGTTACGCATCGCCGAATATGAGGAGAGAGGTCGCTAACGTCGAAACGTCTCCTCCTCCATATGCTCTTCGACTGATACTTCCGTCAACGTTCCTCGATAGGTACAGCGATGACAGCGAATCCGCCATTCTTCGATCCACTTGTCCTGGACATAAGATTGACGACACCCCGGGCACACGAAAACACCTTTTTTATAGAGCACCCGTCGTTTTTCCTGCATACGATCCTCTCCTTGAAACTCGTGAGGAGAATCGCACAGGGTCTGACATGAATGCAACATTCCTCGCCCTGTAATCGGACCAACCGCAGGGAGCAGGAAAACGCAACCTTGACTGCAGGCGATCTGGTCATTACGATGCATTCATGCTTCGAACACCATTATCGTTGAATGTATTTTTCTCTATGGTCCTTGTTGGAGTACTCCTCGGCCATATGCCGGTCCATGCGGCGCCTGATCCGGAGCTGATCGCAATCCGCACACCTTCGGGCATCACTATCCAGGCCGAAATTGCCGACACCCCGCGAAAACGATCGTATGGTCTCATGTACCGGGAATCCCTCAAGAAGGATCACGGCATGTTGTTTTTTTTCAGCGAACCCCAGGCCTGGACCTTCTGGATGAAAAACACCAAGATTGCACTCGATCTCATTTGGCTGGATGAGAAGAAACGAGTCACACATATCGAACGAAACGTCCCCATCTGCACGAAAAGCGACGACTCTTGTCCACAATATCGTCCTAACAGCGCCGATGCAGTCTATGTGCTTGAGATCACCGGAGGGACTGTTGATGGATACAAGATCGAGAAAGGCACGAAGCTTCAATTCGGCCAGCCCTAGCACCTTCGCTCCAAAACCCGTCCTTTACATTTTCCCTCGCCAAGACCTCAACCGCCGAGCCGTAATCACGCCGTTCACCCGTTCGATGGCCTTCAGCACTCGATAGAGGTGATTGGTATCGGAAATCTCTACCACGAAATGCAATTCAGCCTTTCGATCTTCCCTCGTCGTAATTTCAGCACGGCTGATATTCGCGTCAGATCCGGCGATCGCCGAAGAAACATTCGCCAACACGCCGGTTCGATCTTCAGCAATGACGGAGATGTTGACCGCATGCTGACCCGGTGTAGCCGTATCCCACTCTACCTCGACGAGGCGATTTCGATCGTAGTCCAACGCACCTAAATTGGGGCAGTCGACGGAATGGATCGTTAGTCCTCTACCTCGTGTGATATACCCCAAGATCCTATCTCCGGGAACCGGGTTACAGCAGCGCGAGAGTTGCATCAACAGGTCTCGCCCTCCCCTGACCTGGACGCTTGCCTCCGTCCCTCTCCCACTCGCGACTTTCGGAACAGGTTCCGTCTCGTGCGAGGCTGTGCGGTTCTCTGCCATCGGAGCTAATAACCGCCCGACGATCTGAGCCGTTGAGACATGGCCGAATCCCACGGCCGCAGCGAGTTCATCGATCGTCGCGTACCCTTCCTGCTTGGCGAGATCTAGGAGCGCATCCGATTTTGAGACCTGCGATGGAGCTAATCCGTGGCGACGGAGTTCCGATTCGAGGAGACGGCGGCCGATTTCAAGACTCCGCTTCTGCTCCTCCGATTTGATCCAGTGCTTGATCTTGGTTTTCGCCCGCGAGGTTCGGACGAACTTCAACCAGTCTTTGTGTGGAGTCTGGTTTGGGGATGTCAAAATTTCTATGGTATCGCCGCTCGACACCTCATGCTTCAATGGAACGATCTTCCCGTTAACCTTCGCCCCCACGCAGTGATCGCCCACTTCCGTATGAATGGCATAGGCGAAGTCAACTGGCGTTGCACCTTTCGGCAATTCTTTCACGATTCCTTTCGGTGTAAAGACATAGACGACGTCATGGAAGAGCTCGAGCTTCACCGAATCCATGAATTGACGGTTATCCGGGAGATCCTGCTGCCATTCGATGAATTGCCGCAGCCATCCGAATGTCTTACTGTCCTTATCCTGCACACGCCCTTGTTCTTTATATTTCCAATGGGCGGCGATCCCGTACTCAGCGACACGATGCATCTCCTCCGTGCGAATCTGAAACTCCACGTGCTCACCCTTCGGCCCCACGACGGTCGTGTGGAGAGATTGGTAGAGATTGGACTTGGGGATGGCGATGTAGTCCTTGAATCGCCCGGGTAGAGGACGCCACAACGAATGAATGACGCCGAGGAGGGCATAACAGTTCATCTTTGTATCGGTAATGATCCGTAACGCCGTGAGATCGTACACTTCTTCGAAGGAGATCGATTGTTTCTTCATTTTCTGATAGATGCCGTAGAGGTGTTTCGGCCTCCCATTCACAGCACCGACCAATCCATTCTCAGCCAACGCTTTCTCGACCAGCCCCCGCACTTCTTGAATGTACTGCTGTCGGTCCTCATCACGTTTTGCCACACGTACTCGCAACGTCTCATAGATGTCCGGATTGAGGTGCTTCAAACATAGGTCTTCCAATTCGTTTTTCACCCATCCGATCCCGATACGATTCGCCAACGGCGCATAGATCTCCAGCGTCTCTTTCGCAATTTCGTGCCGCTTGCTCTCCTTGAGATGTTCAAGAGTTCGCATATTGTGGAGCCGATCGGCCAATTTGATGATGACAACACGGATGTCATCGGCCATCGACAGCACCATTTTCCTGAAATTCTCAGCCTGCCGTTCCTCTGAGCTGCGAAACGTGATCTTCCCGATCTTGGTAACCCCGTCGACAAGATGGACGACCTCTTTGCCAAACTCCTTCTGAAGCTCGTCGGCCGTCGCAACCGTATCTTCGAGCGTATCGTGGAGAAGCCCTGCCACAATCGCCGTGACGTCGGTCTTAAGAGACGTCAGCACGCCGGCCACGGCCACTGGATGTTTCACATAGGGTTCCCCAGATCGCCGCGTTTGCCCTTCATGGGCTCTTGCTGAAAACTCGTAGGCTTTTCGCACCATACCCAGGTCTGCCTCCGGCTGGTAGGCCTGCAGCCGAGTCAGCAATTGATCGATATCCGTTACGGTTTCATACATCATTCGTTACTCGCACCCTGCGGCACGGATGTCCCGGATGCGCAACTGAATCCGGTCATAGCCGTTCCAATGATTCAACTCCGGTGTGCAGGCGACATCGATAGGCCTGTGTCGGGATAATCCGCGATCCTCCAGCGACTTCATCCCAAACCCGATACTATCAAACGGCATGGACCCGCCCTGGCGGACGGTCATCTTCAGATGCTTTTCACCAACCACCCGAGCATTGAGAACGTTCAGATCTCTCACCACAAAAGTGGGTTCAGGATTCCCTGCCCCAAAAGGATGAAGTGTTCCGATTTCTCGAAGTAGCGTTAAGGTAATCTCGTTCAACCGTACTTCTGAGTCCACATGCAGTACGGGAGTGTTTTGCGTATCCCGAGCCCACTTCTCGGCAATCGTGGAAAACCGATCAGCGAATGCCGGCAATTGTGCCTCTTGGATGGTGACCCCCGCAGCACTGGGATGCCCGCCGAACGCCACGAGCAAATCTCGGCAACCGGCTAAGGCCTGATACAAATCGAACCCAGGGACAGTCCTGGCCGACCCCTTACCAATACCGTCATTATTCACCGCGATCACCACAGTCGGACGATGGAACCGTTCCATGATGCGGGCGGCGACGATTCCAACAACCCCGAGGTGCCAGCCTCGTGCATACAAGACAATCCCACCGGACAATTGCTGAGACTCCACCTGGGCAAGCGCTTCTTCTAGGATCACCCCCTCAAGGTCACGGCGAGCCTGATTCAACCGATCGAGATCTTCCGCTAATGTGTGGGCTTCCCGCTCAGATTCTGTTGTGAGTAACCTAACGCCTTTGATGGCTTCATCAAGCCGACCGGCTGCATTAAGTCGAGGACCGATTTTAAACGCGATAGTTTCCGTCGTACATTCGCGACTGATGCCGGCAACCTGCTTCAACGCCCGTACGCCACACCGTGCACCACGTGAGATCTGAGCAAGACCTTCTCGAACAAACAACCGATTTTCATCCTGCAGTGGAACGACATCGGCAATCGTGGCCAACGCGACAAGATCTAAGAGCGACTCCAATGGGACAGAGCCGGACCCATATTTCGACTCATAGGCCTGCGCCACTTTGTAGGCGAGCCCACCAGAACAGAGCCCATGAAAGGGATAGTGGGCATCTTGCCGATGCGGATTCATGACGGCCAACGCCGTCGGCATGTCCGCCTCAGTTTGATGGTGGTCCGTGACAATCACATCAAGGCCTAGTTGATTGGCAAGACGAATTTCATGGTGTGAGGTCGTGCCACAGTCTGATGTGACCAATAGAGTCACCCCTTCTTTGGCCAAGGTCCGAACCGCGGACTCATTGAGCCCATATCCCTCACGTAGGCGATGAGGAACATACGCCCTGACCTGCGCACCGAGAGTCCGAAAAAATGACAGGTAAATGCTGGTGGCGGACATCCCGTCTACGTCGTAATCACCATAAAAACAGACCTGCTCATGACATCGCATCGCCCGATGCAAACGGTCCACCGCTCGATCCATGTCAGGAATCAGGAAGGGATCATGGGTTTGGATGGGAGACATCCAGGCATTCGCCTGGTCCACATTAGTCACGCCACGATTGAGCAATAAGGCAGCAGTCGCCGAAGAGATCGACAAATCCCGAGACAACTGACCACGTTGGATGGGATCGACTTCACGAATGACCCAGAGCTTGGATTGCATTCCCGCCTCCTTGAGAGCCTGGGCCCTGTCGACAGATAGACAACGCATCAAAAAGGATGCGAGGCAGACTGTAATAACTCGCTTCTTCTTTGTCAAACAGACGAGCGTAGAGACGGCATATACTGAGTCGAGTGGGGGTGGAGAAACGGAGGTAGCGCTATTCCCCTCCTTTTTGAACGTAATTCTTTACAAATTCCTCGGCGTTCTTTTCAAGCACATCGTCGATTTCGTCGACCAACTTGTCGATATCTTCCTTGATTCTCTTTCCCGCCTCGACAACCTTGGGGTTGGCCTTGACCTCCTCCTTCCCCTGCGGCTCACGTCGCGGCTCTTGCTTGCGTTCCTGCTTTTCCATTCGAGCACCTCCCGGACATCTGGGAAACTCTCGCGGTCAGTCAGTAACTTGAGCACACAAGTTCACCATACTCTACGGCAAGGAAACCCGTCAAGCCAAGGCAATAAATGACAAGCGCCGTTTCCCTGATGGGAAACGGCGCTTGCCATTTGAAACATTGAACCGTCTATCAGACGATCAGTGACACAATAAGAAGGGCGACAATGTTGATCACTTTGATCATCGGGTTGACGGCTGGGCCTGCCGTATCCTTGTACGGATCTCCGACCGTATCACCGGTGACCGCCGCTTTATGCGTCTCTGTCCCCTTCAAGCCCTGTTCTTCGATAAACTTCTTGGCATTGTCCCACGCACCGCCACCACTCGTCATAGATATCGCAACGAACAAACCCGTCACGATGCTGCCCACCAGTACGCCGCCAAGGGCTTGAGGACCAAGCACCACACCAACAATCAACGGCGACACTACCGGAATCAAACCGGGGATCATCATCTTTTGAATCGCTGCTTGAGTCACAATATCGACACAGGTCCCGTACTCCGGCTTGCCCGTACCTTCCATAATGCCCTTGATCGTCCTGAACTGCCGTCGCACTTCTTCCACAATCAACCCTCCGGCTTCACCCACAGCTCTCATACAGAGCGCGCCGAAGATGAACGGCAACATGCCGCCGAGGAATAAACCGACCAAGACCTTCGGATTCGACAAATCGAATGAAGCCAGCGCAGGATTGCGTGCCCCCACTTCACGTGAATATTCGGCAAAGAGCACCACGGCCGCCAGTCCGGCCGAACCGATCGCATAGCCTTTTGTCACCGCCTTGGTCGTGTTGCCGACCGCGTCCAACGGGTCAGTAATGTCTCGTACTTCCTTACCCAAATGCGACATCTCTGCGATTCCACCTGCATTATCCGTAATCGGGCCGAACGCATCGATCGCCACGACGATCCCCGCCATCGAGAGCATCGCCACGGCCGCCACGGCCACACCATAGAGTCCACCTGACTCCGCCCCTCCGCAAACCCAAAAACTTCCAAGAATGGCCATCGCAATCACCACCACAGGAGCCGCGGTCGCCTGCATGCCAACCGCCAGACCGGCGATGATGTTCGTCGCGTGCCCGGTCTCACTGGCCTTCGCGATATATTTCACCGGCTCATACTCTTTTGACGTGTAGTAGTCGGTAATGAAAACCAGAGCCAACGTGACGCCTAATCCGATCAGCGCCGCAATGTAGTAACTGAAGCCGCCGACACCACCGACTCCCCCCATGACCATGAAGGTAACCGGGAGAAATGCCACTCCTGCAATTCCACCGGCCACGAACAGCCCCTTGTAGAGAGCCGGCATGATTTCGCCGCCCGGGGTGACTTTGACATAGAGAACGCCAACGATCGTGGCAAAGATCGTAATACCACCCAAAACTAACGGGTAGAGGATGGGAGCAGTAGCACCCTTGAACATCGTGAAGGCCAACACCATCGCTGCCACCGTCGTTACGGCATAGGTCTCAAACAGGTCTGCCGCCATTCCCGCGCAATCGCCTACATTGTCACCCACATTATCGGCGATCACGGCCGGATTCCGCGGATCATCTTCCGGAATTCCCGCTTCGACTTTGCCGACCAAGTCGGCACCGACATCCGCTGCCTTTGTATAGATCCCACCGCCGACGCGGGCAAAGACGGAAATCAAACTGCCACCGAATCCAAGACTGAGCAACGCGTGGATAGCTTTCTCCTGTCCAGCCATTGATTCAGCAATGGTGTAAAATCCCGTAATAGCCAAGAGACCAAGACCAATCAGAAGCAAGCCGGTCACCGCTCCGCCACGGAAGGCCACGACCAATGCCGCATTCATGCCATCATGTGCAGCTTGCGCAGTCCGCACATTGGCGCGCACTGCGATGATCATTCCCACGTAACCGGCAAGGGCCGAGGCTCCGGCACCAACGAGAAAGCCAACGGCCGTGAGCAAACCAAATTTATCTGACACCGCTCCAGCTAGCCACAGAACGACGAACAGGCCAGCGGCGACATAGCCGACCGTCTTGTACTGCCGATTCATGTAGGCGCTGGCACCTTCTTGAATGGCCTTCGCAATTTCCTGCATCTTCGCATTGCCGGCGTCAAGTCTGAACACCCACATCGCGAGATACACACCATATCCAATGCCAGCCACGGCAGCTATCAGGGCAAATGTGATAATCACTGAGTCACTCACGGGACATCCTCCTGCTGATTAAACGGACTTCATATGTCGCACGGCTCTCCGTGACTTCAACCCATCCAAAGTACATTCGCGAGTGGGTAAATCCAAGGCGGGCGGAGTCGAACTCGAAGCTGACCACCCGAAAACCTGTGCCATTTTATAGGGTCACACGGAGCGGATCAAGACAAAATACTACCGATCAGACCCCAATTCTTACTCCCCGGTCTGAACATGGGATCCCCTGAAACGTGGGATCCCCTGAAACGTGGTTGTGCCCGGTCCAGAACGGAATGGTCTTAGATCGGCCTAGACAAGAGATTTCCCACTCGATCGCATGGTAAGGTGCGACGTATCGATCAAGCAGAACAAGGGGTTACGCATGCTACCTATGATCTTCAGAATCATGCTGTGCCTGTGTCTCACCAGCCTCATTACCGCCTGTGGGGAAGACGGTGACACGCAGGATACCAACCCCACCTCAAGGAGCCTGACGCTCCAACCTATCGCAAGCAGTCTGAATTCACCGGTCTTCCTGACGGCTCCCCGTGGGGATGTGAATCGCCTATTTGTCGTGGAACAGGGCGGCACCATTAGAATTCTGGATCGGACAACGGGAAACCAGCTCTCGACCTTCCTGGCATTGACCGGCATCACGAGCGGTGGAGAGCGAGGATTGTTGGGTCTAGCCTTTGATCCCAACTACAATGCCAATGGCCGCTTCTATATCTTTTATACAGACGCCAACGGCTCGATCACGATCAGTCGATTCTTGGTGTCGGCGTCTGACGCCAATGTGGCCGATTCAACCTCGCAGGTGATCTTGGTCACCATTCCCCGTCCAAACTTTGCCAACCATAACGGAGGCATGTTGGCATTCGGGACGGATGGATGCCTGTACGCGGGAGTCGGAGACGGAGGAAGTTCGGGTGATCCAAACAACAACGGGCAAAGCCTTGCGAGTCGGTTGGGCAAAATTCTCCGCATTGATCCGGTTACCCCAGGAACAGCCTGCACCAGCCAAGGTGTGAATCCGTTTGTCCTCACCGGAGGCAATCAGCTGGTATGGAGCTATGGGCTGCGGAATCCCTGGCGCTTTGCCTTTGATGGGGACGATCTGTACATCGCCGATGTCGGACAAGCTGCGAGAGAAGAAATTAACGTCTCGCCAGGCCCCAATGCCGGGAAAGGACTCAACTACGGCTGGAGGCTGATGGAAGGATCCGCCTGTTTTAATCCCTCAACCAATTGTAACAATGGTGGGCTGACCTTACCGATTCTCGATTATCCACACGAGGACGGAGCCTGCTCCGTCACCGGTGGCTTCGTCTATCGAGGTTCAGCTGTGCCGGCTATCCAAGGAACCTATTTCTATGCCGATTTCTGTGCCGGCTTCGTCCGCAGTTTTCGTTTCAACAACGGTTCCGCCATCGAACGTACTGAATGGCCGTTGCTTGCGAGCTCGTCAATTACCAGTTTCGGCCAAGATGGCCTGAACGAGCTCTATATTCTGACTCAGGGGGGAACGGTGTCTCGGATCGTTCCGAACTAGAATTTCTTTAAGTTTGCTAGACGACATACCTTTTCTTGCTCTTGGCCGGTTTACGAGCCTCGTCTACTTTGCTATAGTTTGCCTGGCGAAGGACTTAAGGACTTATGGGACTCGAACCCAACTATATCGTGGTGGATGGCCAGACGTTCAGCAAAGCCAAGCTGGCGCTGGACAATCATGTCTACAAGAACTGTCAGATTGACGACTGCGATCTGTACTACAGCGGCGGACAATATGAACTGCTCGATACCCACATCACAAACTCCCGCCTGATCCTGAACCACCCAGCCAAGGGCATCTACAACGCCTTACAGATCTTCAAAATGAAATCGCCAGGTTCCCGCATCGTCTTCGAGTGATCGTTTCCTTCATGCCCTACACGCTGAGCGATCTTAGATGAGGTCAGCGCCTACTCACACTTCTGTAGCAATGTCCCAAGACACTTGAGCGTCCCCAGTGGGTTGATTAACGGTTTGCGCAGAACTGATTCAGGCGGTGGGTCGATCGCATTGCGCCCGGCGTTCGATAAGAAATTCTCGACTTCCCTGGTGCCTTTCTTCGTCCCATCGACGAGGGATGTGATGACCCGCCCCAGCCCGAGGTCGCGCCCGAATTCAATCCCAGCGACATGCACCTTGATCGCGTCCGGCTTGCCGCACTCCGGAGCGGATGGGACCGTCTCATCTTTTTGGGCCAATGCCGCAATCTCTTTGATTCGGTCTTCCGCATCCACGTCATCACCCTCGCTCCACGAAGCCGACGCCGAAAATTCAGCCCGTACACCGTTCGCATCAGCAAGGAGCCGCGTCGGTGCGTAGGTGATCGCGGCGAATGGTTTCGGAGCAGTAACCGCGATCCCCTTGATGCCCCGAAGCACCTGATCCGCTTTCACCATTTTAGGCAGTCCCATCAACGCGGGAATGAGGGGTGGTCTTCCCCCACCCACCATTTGATTGAGCGTCACACCGACCGCGAGATCTCCATCATCCATGACTGTGATGGGAAACTTTGAACAGTCGAGATGATTCACCACGACGAGAACCGGCACTCCGGCATAGGTGCGAATCATGAACGACAGCGTCCCGGCGATCACAGGGGATGCAGCCCCTTCTAGAGTGGTGCGTTTCCCGATGCCACCTCCGATCAGGGGATCGAAGTGAACATACAGGATGGTGTTGGCCTCCACATCAATCGAAGCGGAATAGGTCAGCCCCTTCTCACTCCACGACGAGGTGACCTGCTTGAGCATCACGGTTCCCCATGCCGCATCAGGACCATCCAACTCAACGGACAACCCGCCATCCCCGAGTCTGTTGTCACGCCATTGCTTCTCATACAGTTTGCCGCGGGAGCGAGTCGATTGAAAAGAGAGCGTACGTTCATCGTTAGATCGTTCATTGAACTGAACCGTAAGTTTCTCCAACAGCGGCTTCCTGACAATAATGGCTGAATCACTCGCCATGAAGTTTAACCCAGCCGCAGCGGCACGAATGGCATACGTCAGCCGTCCAATCTCAGATTCCAGTTCTTCAGACGGTACACGAGCAACTGGCTTAGGCACATAGGGAGTCTTGTCACCATACCGCGCAAAAATCCAAAATCCCGAGTCAGTCATGAGAAACTGGGAATATCTCGCGACGACTGGGAGTTCAAACTTTGGACTGCTATAGCCGATCTTGATCTGGAAGCCCTTCTCCTCATCCTTCAGGACCTCACTTCCCGACAGCCCCAACATCAGCCTATCCAGTTTTGCCGTGGGAACCTTCACCACGAGACTCTTCTCGACCTGTTCAATCAATCGATACCGGAGGTAGTTGCGCATCGCCGTGATGCTTTGGAGCGGCAGGGAATGCCAAGAAAGACGTGGATGGAGTTCTCGTATCTTCATCCTGAACGCCAGCTGATCTTCAGATGTGTCTGTATCTAGCTCAGGCGGCAAGAACAGGAGGTCGCCCGTCATCATGGCCTGAAACTGAAGACGGTTGCCGGGACTGACAACGGAAAACTCCAGTTCGAGTTCACTCCTCCCTGCCCGACTGACGAGTTGGATGTCCTCGATCTTCACTGACAGATCGTCATACCCCTTCGGCGGCTGGGCCGGTGTGATGACCAGCCCCTTGAGCAGCAATAGGAACTTGCTCATGCCCTGATTCGAGATCCCAATGCCCAGATCGGCCGCAGCATACCCACCACCATACTGTTGAAGCGCATCTTGTAACGCCAAACTTTCATACACCGCCCGCTGATGATCCACGATCAGTTGGCGTTCTCGATCGGCACCACACCCGGCCAGCACCATCACCAACAGCGTCATGTGCACGTATGTCATAGCCATTCTCGATGTCGTAGAGACTGGCTGACTAAACGCAGGCTGGTTCCGTTCTTGTCCGATCCCACACATGCTTCTGGATGAGCGAAGGGTTAGGCCACAAGTCTCGACTCCTCGAATACAGCCTGGATGAACTTTCTGTTGGGATAGAGGAGCTTCATAGTTGATCGTAACTTGTCATGTGCCGCCCTGAGTGATACGAGGTCCTCCTCAATATTCTTGAAGAGGGCAGCCGTGATCTCCTTCAGCTTGTGCGTCACGTCAACACCGAGCACGCATACAATCTGGTCCGAGGCCATCGACTAACCTACCTTTACGCCAGCGCCTGCCATTTTGGGGAATACTTCATCGAGCACAAGCTTAGATCGCGCGGTGATGAGGTTCAGTGCAAGCAAGACTCTTTCCTCTTCTAGCATCAGAGCAACATAGGTGTCAGCATGCTCAGCTTGCAGCAGGAACTGTAGATCGTTCGTCTGCAACCGATCAGTTGGGATTGGTGCTACTGGATGAGCAGCAAGATTCAGCCATGCATCTTGCCTGCCCTGTTGGGGCTCCAAGACTTCTTTACGGAACTGCTCCAAAATGTTCCAGTAGTGATAAATGACGTAGAGAGCGCGGTTGGCGGCGCCAATTCGCTTTTCATCTTCCTCAGTTTTGCGTCGGCGGCTCTCAAAACGGAATGCAGCCCATGCACCGACAAAGGTTGCGGCAAGGGTTACAAGAGAAGTGAGGATGTCTTTCCACTCAGGCATACCACCGGACTCCACATTTGCCACCGAACTGGGAAGCATCATCTTGCCCCCCACTTCAAGTAGTGTGGCGATTCTCTGGACTCTCCAAGACCTTGTCAAGCCGCTGTAGGATCCTGGGTGAACTAGCGTGAGCTTCGGATAGCAGGTTGCGTGTTTCGACAGGACAATGCTTTCGGGCACGACACTCGAAACCCAAAACCATCAATTTGAAACTTGATGATGACAGACGTTTCCCCAATAGCCTTTATTTCTCCACCGGCACGTTCTCCGTTCGTTTCACGATCTCGATCGGTTGAAAGACCGGATCTTGTGAGCCGTGGGAGGATTCGGCTTCAACCAGCTGGATAAACGAGGCAGGACCGGTCAGTGGACCATAGTTGAGTGCGACTTCAACATCGAAGGTTTTGGTGTCTTTCGGCGTTGGGAACGTGAAGGTTTCCTCTCTGCTCTCTTCTGCTTTCAAGACAGTGTCTTCCGCCACTTTCACCGCCTCGAAGTCGAAAATCGTCGGCTGGCCTTTCGCATCTACATAGTTCCGACCATAGACACGTTTATCGGAAAACACGGTTTTGAGATTCTTTCCTTTGATGTCGAGGACCAACACCACTGTAGCCCAGGCTGGATGGGTAGCCGGAAGATTATGTGGCACCAGACTTTGAACCTTAACTGTCACCGTCGTTTTTTCACCATCGACCTTGGTCTGCACATCAATCTTCGCCGCCTCTTGGCGCAACTTGCCGATGCGTCCTGGGAAGCTGTGATTGGCGATCGTCCGTTTCTTTTCGCCGTTGGCTGACTCTCCGACCTGCTGAGGCATGTGGCATGTCTGGCATTCTTTGCCGGACTTGACCGCCTTGCTCTGGTCCCAGTTGCCAAGCAAATCGTTGGCCTTGCCTAAATTCGTTGCCGAAGGGACTGACTGGTGGCAATTCAGACAGAGATCGGACTTCTGAAACAAGCTCGATTCCATCGATTGATGAGCGAGGTTCTGAACAAAATCTTTGTAGGGTCCATAGAGTGTCTTGCTACCGATCTCATACTTCGGTTCCGGAGGATGCTTGGCGCGATCCACCTGCTTGATCAAATGGCATTGGCTGCAGGCGACGCCATCTAGGGACGGATCTCCCGCTTTAGCTTGATCGACAAAGAGCTGCACATGGTCCGGGAATTCTCGGACGTGCGGAGCGTGACAGCGAAAACACAGCGCCGGATCCTTTCCACCTGTCGATCTCAGATACGCATCGAGTGATGCCCGAAAGACAGGAGAATGAATGGACTTCGCCAAGGGCGACGTTTCCCATTCTTCATAGACCCGTTCGTGACACCGCTTACACTTGTTGGAATGGGGAAAGGCTTTTTCAATCAGTGTCTGACTGGCCGCAGTCTGCGCTACCACAGGGGTGAACGTACCCATCGACAATACAAAAATGCAGATGAGCATGAACACGGTGCACCCAAGGATGCTCCCGGGATATGCGATGTTGGCCGTCTCGCCTTTTCTAGGAAAGTGGTTTGACACGATACGTCAGAAAATGCCGCTGTGAATATTCCTGAATGATCTTCTTGGCCTCTTCTCGTTCGCCGTCTGTCCTTAGGGTTGCAAGATACCTTTCTTGTAACTCCGGTGTCGGCATCGGAACCAGCGAATAGGTCAGCACAGCCTCAACGGAGGACGCAACGGCCCCAGCGGGCAGCGTGAGTGAAAAGGGAACCTTTCGCGTCGTTCCGCCCTTAACGAAGGGGTCAGGAATCGGTCCGCGTAGGATTTCCTCATATGATAATCCAAACTGCCTCGTCTCCTCCGCTAACGTTTCGCCTTTGGCATCCTTAGCCGTCACGGTGAGAAAAAACTGCTTCAGAACGGGATCGCCGTCAGGAAAACTGTGAGGGAGACTTCCCACCTTCACCGCCACGATTCCTTCCACGACCGAATCGTGTTTCGTCACCCCAATATCGATACGAGGCATCCATTCCGCTTGGACGTTCCGGTTTCTTAACAACGTGCCGGAACCGACGACCCCGCGAAACCAGTGCCGCCCGATCGGTCTGGTCATTGCCCCTCGGCGAGAGGTAGAACTACCGGTTGACGGCTCCATATGACAATCTTGACACACAGTTCCCTGAAGAATTTCTCCTGGCAGGTCCTTCTGACCCTCATCTTTCACCTTATCGAAATGGCAGGACACACAAAAACCAACCTCACGAAAGTGATCTGCCTGTTCGGCTTGGTGAACGAGATTCTCTTCAGGATTGGAATACGGGCCATACAGCGTCTTGCCTGGCTGTATTCGGAAGCTCGGATGTGTGTGGGCGCTTGTATCCATTCTGTTGATCAAATGGCAGGCTGCACAACCGATCCCCTCGACCTTCGGTTTACCAGCCAGAACGTCCGTGACAATCTTGCCGGCATGTTGCGGGAAGATCGTCACGGAGGGCACATGGCACGACAGGCAAGCCCGTTGCTCATCGGACGTCGGGTTCGTCTGTTTCCAGAGACCCAAGACAGTTCGAAAAACAGGAGACTCAAGCGCCGTCCCGTGCAAGAGAGCCGCATCCACACGGCCGAACGTCTTCAGATCAGGGGTCTGCTCTCTGGCGCCCTTCCACTCTTCATAATGACGAACATGACATTGTTTACAATCCTCAGACCGAATAAAGACCTGTTCGATTTCTGCTACCCAATCAGACGACACGTGATCAAGGGAAGTGTGACCCTCTGGCCCTTGAGCCATCGCGCGCTCACCAGACAAACCGCTGAGGCAACTCAACGCGATCAGCGCTCCAATCGTCCACATGAATCGCGCTGTTCGCATGTCGATCAACCTTCGCTCCCTAATCCCGCTTGCAGCCGACGAAATGGAAATTGACGCCCCAGCTTACTGGCTCACCCGGTTCTGCCGGCTCATAGGTTCCGACGGTAAAGTTGCAGCCTGTCATGGCTTTCTTCAAGGCTCGACCGAAATCCGCCATGGTACGGATCTCGTGTTTGTCGATCTCCTTGATGACCGACCGAACCTTGATCCCCGCATTGTCCGCTCGTGAATTTCCGATGACCTCGAACACCGCTACACCCTGTGGCCGCTGCAGCTTCAGCTCCTTCTGGATTTCTTCATCCACCGGCCCCACCACAATGCCAAACTCCTCTCCAAGACTCGACGCCTCTTCCTCCGTCATGGAACCATTGTCAGTGGTTGCTAGTGCCGACTCTGGTCCAACACCATTGAGCAGACACGACAGCAGGATTCCCACTCGCATTGGCACGGTCACAATTCTTGTGCTCCAACCCAGGAAACGGACTTGCATCAAAAATCCACGGATTGCCCACATTCTGTGATTACATCACGGGGTCGAGGCGAAGATGAAACCATGGGGCGACGGCCTTTTGTCCGTTTCGTTCCTTGTTTTCCCCGTTCCAGACAGAGAACGAAATGGCTTGCACACGCCCCGGGACCAGTTTCGCTTCGTTCTCCTGTTCTTCACTCTGCAGTGGCCGGCGCATCACGACATGCCAGACCCCGTCTTTCCAGAACGCGTGTCCTTGTACTCGCCCCTGCTTTTCTTTCGTGGTCAGGGTGCTAAATCCTCCGCCGATCAGATCTTCCACGGAAGAAACCCGTCGCGGAATGACCTCGAAGGTCCGTACACCACCCTCTTTCCGTTCCGACGTTCGAGCCGCACGCCGATCGATATCGCTCTGCCAATCCGCCTTCCAATGCCAGATGTTGATGTAGTGATCCAGCTGTCCCATACAGAAAAAGGCCGGAGCATCGCCGAGCGGAAGGCCGATCGCCACGCCATCTCGAAAGGTCCCTGGAGTGAGTCGGTCATTCTTCGTGTTGTCTTGCCACTCGAGGAGAAAGGCAACCTCGGTCCCGTTGTGGATGGAGCGCACGGTCAACGCGCGTACCGTCGGCTCTGGCCACACCGGTCTCGTAATAACCTGTCCACTGAGAGGAATGGTGATCGGGGTAACGGATTGCCAAGCGGCATCGTCGGCAGTCGTCGGCAAGTCTCCTTGGACGAAATAGGATCTGATGCTCATCCCCTCAGAGCTGACCAGGGGGATTCCGAATGCCCCGAGGACACTGGCGAGGATGATCAGCCCAGACAAGAAACCAATGAGATGAGAACGGGAGTTGCCGATCCACGCCATAGACAGAACCTGATACTCCGATCACGAATCGGGTTCAGATTACCACAAAACTGCAGCGAGACAAACGTAGCGAGGAGGAGCCATTGACTACGGGAGCTTGAGTCGGCGGATCTTGTTTTCTCCGCGTTCACAGATGTAGAGATGGCCTTGAGAGTCCAGCGCCAAGCCCACAGGAGAATTCACTACGGCTTCAACCCCGAGCAGACCATCGCCGTGCTTCAACATTCCGGCTGATTCCTTGGCGACGAATCGAGCGGCGCCGCAACCGCCGATATTCTTGTCTTCGTATCCGCTATCTCCGTTTCCTGCCACCGTCGAGATGATACCGGTTTTCCCATCGATCTTCCGAACCCGATGATTCATCGTGTCCGAAACATAGAGATTGTCCTCTCGATCAATGACCACGGCTTCTGGAGCGTGAAGCATAGCCTTGACCGCCGGTTTGTCGTCGCCGTCATACCCGTATCGGCACACCCCCGCGACGGTCGAGATGATGCCAGTCCGCGCATCGATCTTACGAACACGATTGCTGCCCTTGTCGACCACATGCAGATGGCCCCGGCTATCTACGGCGAGGCCGACGATGTCGTAGAGACGCGCGTCCATTGCGGACTTTCCATCATCTAGATACATCGACATGTCCAACCCATCGGAACAGACCGGCATGAGCCAGCCCTGATCGTCGCTGAAATCGATGCCGATCGCATCACCGGACAGCACGACTAAGTTTCTCGCCACTAACGGTTGTTCGCGTGCTTCATCTTCCGCCGTCCAGGCCCCTGCGATGGTCGTCACCATGCCAGTCGTGAGATCAACACGTCGCACTTTGTGCGCTTGCGTATCAGCGATGTAGAGGATATCGTCTTGCCCGAACGCAATCGCAGCTGGCCAAGTCAGATTGACCTCCAATGCCGGTCCATCTCCGTTAAACCCGTGTTGTCCGGTCCCAACCACCGTCGTAATGACGCCGGTCTCATGATCGATCTTACGAATCCGGTTACTCCCGGAATCACAGATATACAGATTGTTCAGGGAATCAAACGCGACACCGAGCGGAAGATAAAGACCGGCTTCACCGCAGAGCCCCTCATCGCCGCTGTAGCAGGTCTCTCCGATGCCGGCGAAATTGTGAAGTGTGCCTTCCTGCAGATGAATGCGGCGGACACGATCGGATCCCGACTCGGCAAAGTATAGCCACTGCTCATCCCGATCGAGAGCCACATGGTGGGGAAGAGGAATTCCAGCCTTCACGGCGCGCTTGCCGTCACCAGTGCTTCTTGCCTTGCCGTTTCCAGCAAAGGTCTCAATATATCCTGTGGCCAGCTCGAGTTCAGTATCCATCGTGATAACTACGACTGTTGGGCAGACTGGGCGGGAGATCCAGTCGGCTGAGTCAACGATGCATTCTGCGTCGACGTGACAGCTTGAGGCGGCGTTGCCTGTTGAGCGGCTGCCTGGGCTTCGGCCTCAATCGCATCCGCCTCATGCACAGACTTCTTGAACCCCTTAATGGCTTTGCCGAGCCCTTCGCCTAACTGTGGCAGTTTCCCAGCACCGAAAATGATCAAGACGATCATGAGGATGAGGATAAGTTCTGTGAACCCTAAGCTACCAAACATAGTGCCCCCCTTCCCATAAAAGAATCAGGACCGAGGATTGTCTTTTGCCCTCTTGGCAAACCGTTCTTTCAACCGTTTGCGAGCCTCTTCCGCCTGTTCGAACATCTTACACTTATCGTAGACGCTGATGAGGTTGTAATAGGCCAGAGGCTCGTCAGGGTTGTGCTCGACGGCGCTCTCCATGACCTGAATCGCCAAATCGGTCTTCTTGTGGTTCAGGGCGATTTCCATCAGTTTAAAACTAGCCTCGAGATGCTTCGGATCAAGCTCCAAGGTGCGAAGGTAACACTGAATTCCCATATCAATCGTGTTGTAATCGGATACTTGCGGGTTATCCAATTCGACATAGACCCCTGCGAGGTTGTACCATGCGATGGGATCATCCGGAGTGATTTCCACGAGACGTTCGTAGTAATTCTTCGCCTCCAAATATTTCTTCTTATCCGCGTACAACCTCCCTAAGTTGAACAGGGCCAGGACATCATGTGGGAAGATCTCCAACGCATGCCGGAATTCAGCTTCGGCCTCGTCGCTCATGCTTTTCGTCGCATAGATCGTCCCAAGATTGGCATAGTACATGGCCAACGAGCGATTCATCTCCGCACGAAGACCCTCAGCCATCTCGATCGCTTTCTTGACTTCGGCTAAGGCATCATCCAGACGCCCTTTACTGAAGTACAGCTCACCGAGTCGACAACGCGCCTGAAAGTCATCCGGCTCACTGGCCAGCAACTGTTCAATCCCGGCAATTTCCTCATCGGGAGAGAGAGGGAGATCTCCAGGATCAGCCGGAGAATCTACGTGTGATGTCATCTGTCCAGGTGTATCCATAACAAAGCTCGTTCTTTGGTTTATACGTGCCCCGTGATAAGCCTCTCCGATGCCGGCATCACAGCGCCTTCCCTTGTCGACACCTCCGTCGTGGCCGCCTTCGCTCGATCAGCTGCGAGCAACATCACTCCAAGAACGACCATGAGTGTCAGATTCGAGAACAATAATGCGTAGCCGGCGATGAACATGAGGCCGATGCCATACCCTGCCATTCGACCGGTCATCAGCAACTTCACGACCGTGTACGACCAACAGAGCAGTCCCCCAACATAGATCGCAAAAGGCAAATAGAACGTGTAGCCCATCCCAAATTGGAAGATCCAACCGATACCTTGTGAGGCCTGCCGAAAAGCAGAGGCAAATGCCGGGCTGTACAGATCTAACAGATAATCGGCGACGATCAACGTCGCAAACACGATCGTCGTAACTCCCCAAAACCACATGGCTCGGCTCAGTTGGCGTCGATTCTTCGTGCGAAGCGATACACTTCTGCTCTTCCCGTACGCCACAAACACCAGATAACTGGCCAGCAGCATGAATGCCTCACCCGCACGGTGCGACTCATACGCCAACGGTGGGGCCGCCAGCACCCCCATCCAGCTATAGAAGCTCGACACGATCTGGTAGTACAACCATCCCGAGACCCCTAGATAGTAAGTGGCAATCAGCACTCGCTGAGCCGACTCACGATGGGTGACCCAGTACTCTGATACAAAGGCCGTGAGCACGACGAGCGTCAACCCGTTGTACATGACAGCGCCCAGCATCCCCGGCTCGACAACGAGGAAGAGGATGGTCAACAACAACAGCAGGACCGTGCCGACGATTCCTCCCTTGACCAGCCAACGTGTGTCATGGCCTTTCCATCGGTTGATCATGGCCAACGTCAGAGCCAGGAACAACAACACCGCGACGATGTTGATGAGCCAGGTCCCTACTTCGGTCAATGCGGTGAACGTCGGCGTAATCCATGGATGTTCAGCCGCCATCTTACTCAGATGCATCCCAAGGCGGGAAAGCAGACGATACAAGATCAACTCAAGGAAGGAGGTCAGCAGAACCAGCTTGACGGCGTACTCGAACAACGGGCCAAAGTCAGAAATTC
>JAOUHJ010000137.1 GCA_029865225.1 Nitrospira sp. | reverse complement strand
GCGGGCCTGAGCCACACCGGCACAGCAGAACGACGGAGCATTTATCAACCCAACCGAGTCAGCACAGAAAGCAGAGACTCAGATTCGCCGACCGTCGTTCAGACTCATTTCCGGATTGGAAAATACTACGAGCGACGGGAATAATATTGATATGGGTGATGGTCAGGCTACTTCTTGGCCCCCACGACGGTGAAACGCATCGTGCCCATGAGACTCATCTCATTGACTTGCTCGCCGGCATGAATCTCCACCTTGTACCGTCCGGGTTTCCAGCCGCTTGGAGGGGACGACAATTTCAAATAGCCGCTCTCATCCTCCAAGGTGATGTGCATCGCGTCTTCGGCGAGGATGGTGGCTGGATCGAGCCCCTGAATCCTTCCGGCCTGCACCGTCCGAAGACTGCAAATGCCTGGTAATGTTGATGCAGCGAGAAGACGACATAAATGGCTTGGGCATCGGCGAAAAATTCATCGGTCGCCTTGATCGGAACGATCTCGTGGGACTGATGCCGCCCCATTTGTTCTTCAAATCCCTCGGCCATGACAATTGAACGGAACATGCCTTGCGGAGGGGCATCGAAATCATAGGATGGGACCTCGTCGGACCGATTCTGGAACTCAGACATGGGGACGTTTTCGGTGATGGGTGGCTGTTCGGCCATGCTGACGTGAATAAATGAGAGCCAGGCTGAGAGAAGCGTGCAGGAACACAGAGATATCCGGATCATCATGACTGTCTGCTACACCTCTTGAAACGGCGCTGTCAATCAATCGAGCGAGTTGCCCATTGCGGCGTTTTCCAGCCATCTGTTAGGATTTTGCCTACCGTACCGCTTCTTGATGAAACCAACACAGGGGTGATCGTAGAACATGCTGCAAGACGCTGATGCCCTCCCTCAACTTGTCGGAGACTATAAGCCGCTTGATCAGTGGCAGACTCACCTCAACCAGCTCTTCTATGGGCTGCGAGGGGATCAACTCCGATCCTACTACCAAACCTTTGCCTCGGCGGATTTCCGGCTGGCCCATGCGCTGGCGGCCGATTACTATGAACGCGTGACGAAGCGAGAGCAGGATCGTAGTCGTCAGCCGTCATCCTCAAATCGTTTAACAGTTTTGGAGCTCGGTCCAGGCAACGGTAACCTCGCCGCCTGTTTCCTCAGTCATCTCAAGACACTAGATGCACAGGGCCTTATCTACCCACGTCTGCACTATGTCTTGATTGATTGGGAGCAACCGATGCTAGATGGGGCGCTCGCTCACCCAGATCTGGCGGCCCATCGGGATCATGTGGACACCTCTTGTGGTTCTGTAGAGCATCTAGCGGGAGTGGCCGATGGGTCGGTCGATCGAATCATCTGTAACGAACTGTGGAACGACCTTCCCACCAAACTATTGGCAAAACATGGAGGCGAGGTCGAAGAAGAACATATTCGCCCCAATCTCAGTGAAACACTGCATGCGACCATTCAGGACTGGTCGGCATTTGTTCGAGCGTTCCAAGCTCGGGACGTCGATGTGCTCAGGACCTTTCCGCCGTTTCTAGACGAATTGGTGTGGGAGAAGGAGTACCGCAAGGTCGAGTGGAAGGATGTACCCTATCGGAAAACCATCGTGGAGTTTCTCCAACGCATCGACCAAGAGGTGTTGGTGCCGGTGAATGTGGGAGCCTTCGCCACGCTCAAAGAGGCAAAGCGGCTCTTGGCTCCGGACGCTATTGGATTCAGCGCGTTCGACGCAGGGACCAGTGACCTCAAGGTGCTGAATGATCCTGAGAAACCCTGTTACGGCCAGTTCGGCGGCCAATACAGTTTCATGATCAACTTCGCGCTGGTCGAAGCCGTGGCGAAGCATGTGGGCCTCACGGCGACGACCATCGAACCGCAACGGGAGTTCGTGGGACGGTCGCTGAATACGAACGCCATCACGCTCATGGAGCTCTTAGCCACCCATCCGTCCGCGGGACCGAAGCTGCAGCCATGGGAGCAAGACCGTCTCGTGCTTAAGACCATCCGCGCGTTGAACGAAACATTTGAGAGTCCCTATCGCCGGAGGCTGGAATTTCCGCTCGGCACGAACATGCCGCCGGAAGAACGTGAGACCTTGGGGGCCATCCTACGTTCATTGAAAGATAACGGCATTCCCGACACCGTCGCGTACGTGACTGAGGAAGAACTCATCCGTGCGCAGGGAGATCTTGAAGGCCTTGGATACGAGATCGAGTCCATTAAGATGGCCTTGCAGGTTCCTCCCAGCTCGATCGAATATTGTCACTTTTCCTGTCGATGATAAGGAGAACGCGGTGAGTTCTTTTGGTACTGGGATTGCCGGGCTCGTCGGCGGTGTGGTGGTTATGATGGGTCTGTTTGCCTTTGCACAAAGGCGATGGGTCGCCGGATTAGCATGGTTACTTGGAGGTATGGCGTTGATCGCCTTGTTGACGTTTCTGGACAAACCTGGATCCGATTCGTTGAAACTTGGCAAGATATACGAGATGTATGGCTGACTCACGGAATCCACTTCTTCAAATGTAACGACTTACCTGGACCGCTCCTCAACGTGAGGCAGAGAACGGACCATCACGCTCTTTTTATGCAAGACGCTAACCTGTCGGACTCAGCGGTGAGATCAGTAAGGAACTTAAGGGGCTGGCCAGGAGAGGGGCGAGAATCAAGCCGAACTGCGGGAAGTGATCCTGTAACGACAGGAACAAACCATGGTCCTTGAGCCATTGCTCCGGTTCCGGGTCAGCCGTTTCGGAAGGACCATCCAAGAGTAGAGCCTCGGCTTGTTTCGCGAGGACCAGAGCCGCGGGCAGGTAGGTCGCCACCAACATCAACGTAAACGTGACGCCCCAAAAAAGCGTGATGGCCAAGGCTGTACCCAGCACAGCTTCCTGTCCGGCTTTGTCTGCCACCAGCGCCGCAGGCCATCGCAACCAGGCTCCCATGTGTAGGATCCCGGAAACGAGGATGGCCGAAGCTGCGGTGAGCACATCTTTCAAGCGCTTCATCTGCGACGCATAGAACGTGGGATCCGGTGGTTGACCTGAGACCGGCGGCGCGAGGGTACTGCAAGCCGCCAGGAGCGCCACGACAGGGACAATCAAAGCTTGCACGTTGACCACGGACACCACCACCATGACATAGCGCAACAGCGGTTCACCGATCCGCTGAGGGCCGGCTTGACGAAGATTATCGTAGCTGAAACCGAAGACGGCCCGATAGAGTGTATGGGATTCATCCAATGCCCAGATAAAGACCACACCACCTAAAGCAAAGACCAATCCAATGGTGGTCACCACCATCAACCGCGGTCGGGGGTGGCATTGGTAAATGATCATCGCGCAGAGGATGAAGGCGTACAGCCCTGCCACCAATGCCAATACCACGGTAGTGAGCCATATGTACCGGGACTTGACCTCCACGAGAAATCGGGTGGCACTGAAAGGTTCCTCCTGAGTCTCTGGTGTTGAATGCATCAACCAGTTGGTCAGCGTATGAAAATTGTCGACTGTGATATTTGAGCTGAATTCAAACAGGCCGCTTGCGAGCAGCAGGATAAAGATCGGAGGGATGATGAGGAGCAAGAAGCGATAGTCGGAAGCCGATGAGGGGGTCGGAGGTGTCATGACATCGTGACGTCATTGATGCAGATGGTCGCCGTGTCACCGAGGTGGCACATCCTAGCACAGTTTATTCTGTGCTCTTTGCTGGAAAGTTAGGCCACCCGCATCTGTTCAAGAGATGCCGGGATACTATTCCCGCCGATGTCAGGAATGATATGCAGCTCAAGTGCCGTGACACCGGGAAGGTCGACATGGTGATCTTCCGTTTCGGAGGTCGACCCTTGTGGGCTGAAGTTCCACTGTTGACGGACGATATCTTGGAACGTTTTTCCCCCGTCTTGAGACCAGCGCAGTGCATATTCTTGCGTCCGTTCGGTTTCAGACTCCACGAAGTTCAGCCGGATTCGACGAATTCGCTGTGGAGACGAAAAAAGCAGCCGGATCGTTTGCTCACCCAGTCCACCCGCTCGCCATCCCGACGTTCGATTGGGTAGTAGTGCGCATTCAATGGGATGAGCAGGATCTTCCGAGGTGATTTCGACGTCTGCCAGATTGTCCAGATTCAACCAGTTGGGGTCATCGGAGGCCGCATGTTTCTGAGCTAAATCGAGGATTCGCTTACGCATCGCTGGATCTCCTCCTGTCGAGGTTACAGGGATTATCGCTCCTTGAGTCGGCCGAGCGTACTCTCGACCGATCGCTCGAGTTTATCCGCAGCTCCACCGACCGCCAGCTCGACGGTGGCAGCTTGATGCGTTACGGCGATGGGCTGCAAACCGGCCAGTCTGGCCTCAAGTACACAGCGGATGTCGTCACCTTTCGTCTTATGGCTGTTCGTATCGCTGAGGTGCGCTTCGACTCTGGTAATCCGATCACGGAATCGGCCAACCGCTCCCTCCACACTGGTCTGAACAAGAGTCACGACCTCTTCACGTCCGTGGATATTGTTGTCCGTATGAACCTGCACCTGCATTCGACTACCTCCCTCATAAAGAACCATGTTCAGCATGGATCTACTCGCCTGGCACGAACAAAGTCAACCGAGCCTAAGCAACCAAGGCTAGGAATGGTGAACCCATCACGGTGGATGAACCCGTTTACATTCCTGCTTCGTTTGACTCATCTGAGGTCGATTTATATACTTACTTTTTCACTGGAGGCGATCGCGATGAAAATTCTGATAGGCTTGCTCGTCCTCGTGGTCCTGCTGGTCGGAACTGTGCTCTCGCTTCCCTTCCTCGTCGATCTCAACAAGTATCAGGACCAATACAAACCGATCGTCGAAGAAGCTCTCAATCGTAAAGTCCAACTGCAAGACATCCGCTTGACAATCTGGCCGAGGATCGGGGCGACTGTGGCAGGCTTCGCGGTAATGGACGATCCATCATTTGGCTCAGGTCCATTCGCGTCCCTCTCCTCCTTGGATGTGGGCGTGAAACTGATGCCGCTGTTGAGCGGTCAGGTTGAGGTGGAGGAAGTGACTCTCCGTAATCCGGTCATTACGGTGATCAAGAACAAAAATGGGGTTCTCAATGCTTCGACGATCGGCCGTAAGGGGGCAGCGGTGCCCGAGGCTCCTTCGAAAGCGCCAATCCCTTCCGCCGAAGGCCCGCTGAAAATTCTCGCGCTCTTGGCCGTGGACAGAGTGTCAGTCGACGGCGGGAAACTGACCTACCGAGATCAATCGGTGGCCAAGACGACAGAGTATGTATTACAGGATTTGGAGGTGCTTCTTCGGGATGTTCGCCTTGGGCAGACGCCCAACTTACATTTCGCGTCGCTTGTTCAGCCTTATAACATGCCCATCAAACTCGACGGGACCTTCGGTCCACTCAAGGACACGATGGATGTAGAGGCGATCAACTTCCAGCTGAGTGTCGGGAAGACGGACTTTACCATTACTGGGAAAGCGGTCGACCATAATGCGACGGTCAACGTCAGCTCGCCGGTCATCAATACCGCGAATCTTCCGATTGCCCTCCCGTTCAAGAAACCAGTCGAGATCAAGAATCTTCAGCTTGCGGCAGAAGTCAAAGGACAGGAGGCCAAGCTCAATACCCTTTCGTTTGGGCTATTTGATGGCGAGGTGAAGGGGAATGGCACGTTGGTCGCAGGATCCAATACGCCTCCATTTAATGGCGGTGTGACAATCAAAGGAGTCCAGCTCGGTCCGGCTCTCAGCACGGTTGCCGAAACGCCGGTTTCTGTCAGTGGAACAGCAGGTGCTGAACTTTCAGTGCAAGGGCGCGGCTTCTCGATGCCTGATTTGACCAAAGCGTTGCAGGGAACGGGTCACATGGCAGTGAAGGACGGGAAGATACAAGGTGTAAACATTCTTCAAGAAGTGGTGTCGGCCCTGAAAGTGGCAGGCATTTCAATTGGTGATCCCAAGGCCACGGTATTTTCAACGATCGAAACAGATCTTGCTATTAAACAAGGGGTTATCAAGTTGCAGAATCTCTTGATGGACAGTCATGACTTTCAGGCCACGGGCGGTGGCACCATCGGATTCGACCAACAACTGAATTTGCTCGTCAACCTGAATCTCTCGCAGGAGGTGAGCCAAAAGCTCTCCGGCGCGTCGCCGGTCGTGAAAATCGCGATGAAAGAAGGCCGACTCAGCCTCCCCCTCGCCATCACCGGTACCGCGCAAGCCCCGTCATACGGAGTCGATGTCAAAGGCCTGACCGGAAAGGTGCAAGAGCAGGTTAAGAAGAAAGTCGAAGAAACCGTCGGAGGTCTGCTCAAAGGCACGACGAAACCTGAGGACCTCAAACGGGAGGGGCAAGAGTTGCTCAAAGGATTCTTCGGACGATAGTGGGCGGTTGGGAAAACTCGCCAGCTCCGTCCTCGCGAGGAGACAGTCCCCATGAATATCGTTGATACGCTCACACAATATGCCGTGCAGTACGGTCTGCAAGCGGCGGTCGCCCTCGGCATCTTTATCTCGGGAATCTTCGCGGCTCGTTTGGCCGGGAAGTATACCCAACAGTCGTTGGAACGGCAGGTTCTAGACCCACCGGTACGCCTCCTCCTTGTACGAATCGTCAAGATCGTGGTGATGCTCTTTACCTCGATGATTGCTCTGCAAACGCTCGGTGTGCCGATCGCTCCACTTATCGCCGGCGTCGGAGTGGCTGGGGTGGGCATCGGGCTAGCATTGCAGGGTGTGTTGAGCAACGTCATGGCCGGGCTTTCGATCATCTTCTCCAAACCGTACAAGGTCGGCGAACATATTTCGTTGCTGGGAGTTCACGGGGACGTCGTGGTCATAGACATCTTCACGACGACGTTGATGCATGCGGACCGCTCCCGCGTCATCATTCCCAACCGGAAAATCGTCGGAGAGATTTTGCACAACTTCGGAGAGATCCGTCAGGTGCACCTGACCATCCCGGTTTCACACCGGACCGACATCGAGCTGGCCCTCACCCAAGCGGGAGAGGTGCTTGACCAACATCCGTTGGTCCTGAAGGACCCGGCGCCGCTCCTCCGAGTGACGTCACTGAGCGAGTCGTTTATCGAGATTTCGGTCGAGCCCTGGACGGCAGTAGCGAACTATATCGCGGCTCATGGAGAGATGAACACCGCGATCTTGAAACGATTCCGAGCGCATGGCATTGAACCCCCCTCGAGTCGGCACGATGTGCAGTTGGTGAGCGGTTAGGGCCTGAGAGACCAACCTATTTCCCCCCTAGGAGGCTGTCCGACATTGACGAAATTGATCAATTTAGGGGGATCAAATCATATTGACTGAATCGAGATCGTTGAGCCTGAGCCAAATACGTGAGTCGAAATTTTCGTGCTTTCCAATGTCGGAC
>JAOUHJ010000037.1 GCA_029865225.1 Nitrospira sp. | reverse complement strand
AAGGCTCTACTCTCAGCTTTTAGCAGCGTCGGAATTCCCGCACGCATCACGCGTTACCCAAAGTGGCCCTCCAACACAATTAACCTCGAGGTCGGGAACAAGCCTTGAACTTTCCAAACAGCGAGTCTTTTATAGCCAGTGAAATTAAAGGAGGCCTATAGGCTGGGCCTAGATTTGTCGATAAATAAGTCAAGATCTACCGATCCGCCGCTTAGGCTTCGGCATCAGAAAAGCGGCTCTAGTCTGCATATTGGCTTGTTAGGATAGATCTTGGCGAAAGGGAGACCTGGCGGTTAATAAGTCTGCAAGTTCACGGCTTCTTTGCTACCACCTTGCCGTTTTCCCACACGTAGATCGGCGTGCCATACATCTTGGCGGTTTTGCGAGCTGTCTTAGCCGCCCGACGGAGTGCCCGGCCAACGCTTTGCACAAATCGTGTGTTTTCCGTCTGCCGCTTAGTTTTCATGTGACTGTCTCCAACAGCTGTGGAGCTGATCCAGAATTATCGTACAGCGCCCATCCATCTGCAAGCGGACGATACAAAGCATGAAAGTTTCTCCAACTACGATCAAATCGGCGCATGACGTCAGATTTTGGGACATCATGGCCACCCTGACGGACACGACCCGCAATTCGTTGAAGAGCCAGATGAACCGAGGGTAAAGACAAGAACACGATTTCAATCCGGTATCCGGCCGACTTCCATTTCTTTAAGAGTCGAAGATAGGTGCGGCCGCTAAGCGTGCTTTCAAATGCAAAATTCTTCCGAGCATTGGCCAAACGAGTGAGTTCCCTGAGTACAAGACGACCGGCTTGTCGCGCGGCCAGTTCCGGCCGAAGAGGCGAAAGCCCACTGGCGATGAGGTCGGCATTCACGAAATGGATGACTCCGACCTCACGTAGCAGGAATTCTCTGGCGAACGTGGTCTTGCCAGAACCGTTGGGCCCAGCAATGATAATGCAACGAGGATGTCGAGCCGGTCGGTCGTTCACTCTATCGATTAACCCGCCACGGGCTGTTGGTAATCCACTTCGATCGTGAAGCCGAGATCCTCAATCATGCCCCAGACCTCTGGAGCCGGTGCGCCGGGAGTTGTGAGGTAGCCGTTCACGAAGACGGAGTCGGCCGGGTAGAGCGCTAACGGTTGGAGGCTACGCAGGTTGTGTTCCCGGCCTCCGGCGATGCGGATCTCTGTCCGGGGATGCAGGAATCGGAAAAGGCAGAGCACTTTTAAACAGCGCTGCGGCGTGAGGGAGTCACAATTCTCGAGTGGCGTGCCGGCAACTGGGTGGAGTGTGTTCAAGGGAATTGAGTCCGGTTTCACGTCACGCAGAGCCATCGCGAGCTCAATCACATCCTCATCTTTTTCGCCCATACCCACGATCCCACCGGAGCAAATTTCCAATCCGGCCGCGCGAGCGTTTCTAATTGTAGCCAGGCGGTCTTGGAATGTATGGGTGCTACAGATCGACGAGTGAAAAGCCTCGCTGGTGTTCAGATTGTGATTCACCCGATCGACCCCGGCAGCCTTGAGACGCTTGGCTTGGGATTCGCTCATCAGGCCCAGTGAGCAGCAGATTTGAATCGGCACGTCCTGTTTGATCGAGCGTACGGCTCCGGCGATTTCATCGATCTCGCGATCCAACGGACTTCGGCCGCTGATGACAATGCAATAGCGCTGAGCCTTCGATGCAGCAGCTTGCCGGGCTCCTTCGATCATCTGTTTCTGTGGCAACAGGTTGTACCGCTCGATCGGCGCTGTCGAAATCGACGACTGCGAACAGTAGTGGCAGTCTTCTTGGCAGGCCCCGCTTTTGGCGTTTTGCAGCATCTGCAGACGGACTGTACGGCCGAAGTATTTGGATCGGACTTGAAAGGCTGCGTGTAACAACGCGAGGAGATCGTCATTCGGTGTCTCCAAGACAGATCGGCATTCTGCCCTGGTAAGCGGTTCGTCGTTCAGCGCTTTGTCTGCTAAAGTCATGTGGCTCATGAAGTCCTCGAAAATAGTTGCGATGTTCTGATGATCCGCTGGTGTTCTGATCCGTTGAATCGAGAGGGGACGCCCACACACTCGCTAGGTCCAATCGTCAGCGGATATTGGCGGAAAACCTACACGGTTTCAAACGGAGAAGCAATGCCCCCATAGGGGACGGATGGAACAGACGAGGCTTCGCCTTCCGGAGGGGCTTCGACCCGGGTCGCCTCAAGCCAGGGGAGGGCGGTGAGTGTGTTCCACTTGGCGCAACGGCGGCATCGGCCCGTCCATTCGACGGCTTCTTGTTGACATTGGGTGCAGATATAGGGAACCACGACCCGTTTTTTGAAACTCAGCGCCTTCTTCAAGGCAACAATGGCGTCTTCGAAATGTTGCTTGCGCAAATAGAGGTTGGCCATGATCTTGTGGTAATCCAACAAGTGATCTTGCGGGCCCTCAATCGTTGAAAGCAGGTCGAAGGCTTCATCCACCATTTCCAGGCGGTAATAGAGCTTGCCTAGATAGAATTGCAGGACGGGGTTCTGTGGACTCTGTTGTAAGGCTTCCTGATAGACGCGGATGATTTCGCTCGGTTCGCCTTGATCCAAAAACAGCTCTTCCAGCCGGTGCAGAATGATGACGCTTCGCGTTCGCGAATAGACTTTTTTCAAGATTTCGACGGCGTCTTTGGTTTTCCCTTCATGGAGCAGAATTTCACCCAGCCCAATGTAGGCAGGAAGAAAACTACGGTCCTTCTTGATAGCGCCTCTGAAGTACCGACGAGCTTTATCGGGGTGTCCACGCTCGAGTAGTTGCCGTCCGACTTCATACATGCATCCAACCAACCGTGCGGCTTCCGGCTGCTTGTCGGCGGAGGGAAGATTGGCTTTGACCAAGCGATGCTGGATCTCAAGCGCCTCGCCCCAGCGCTCCATCCTGATATTGAGATCGCGTTTGCGGATCAACGCCGTCAAGTTGTCAGGTTCAATTTTAAGAATCTTCTGAAGCGCCTGAAGCGCTTCTTCATATCGTTTGGCCTCTTCCAAATCCTTGGCAAGTTCCAGCAAGACCTCAATGTTTCGATCTTCTACCCGGTGTGCGTGTTGATGGAGTCGAACGGCCTCGGGGAAATTGCGCTCGGAGCGATAGACGTTTCCCAGCCACAGGAGGGAATCGACACGATTCGGATCGATAGCGAGCGCCTTTTCAAACAGGGTGATCGCCTCCAAGGTTCGCTTCGACATGAACGCATGAGTTCCGTCTCGATGCAGCGAGTCGACCTTCTCTTTTCGACGAACCAGACGGCTGCTCCGCCAGTTCAGGATGAGGTGCGCGGTTTGTTGCAGGCCGACGGCGAACGTGGCAAGGACGGCTCCAAATGCCATCGAAATCAGCATGAGGGTCACCGGACTAAGTTCAAACTCGGTGCCTGGGCTTGTATGAATGACGACAAACCCTGGGTTGAGTTCACGGAAGTAGCTATAGATGAACAGCCCTGCGCTGATGAGGAAAATGCTGATCAGGAGTTTGAACATAGCCTACACCGTCTTTTGCGGGTTCGCTTTCCGGACGAGGCGTCGTTTGGGCGGGGTGGTGACGGCCGACGATTCGTCAGGAACAGGAACCCGTTGCGCGTCGCTCCACAGACGCTCGAGCGCATAGTGCGCACGAGAATCTTCTCTCATGACATGGGCCACGACATCGCCAAAGTCGATCAGGACCCATTGGCCGGAGGAGGTTCCTTCGACGCTCAGCGGTCGTTGGCCTACACCAGAGAGTTCGTCGACAATGTAGTCGGCAACTGCGCGGGTCTGCCTGTCGGATTCTGCCGACCCAATAACCAAGTAATCAGCGATCGACGTAAGCGGAGCAACGTGGAGGACTTGTACATCCAAAGCCTTTTTATCGAGCATCGCCCTGGCTGCGGCGAGGGCGGTGGCCTTAGATGCGCGTGCGATTGATGTCCTCCTGATAAAGGCTATGCTGAAGTATATAAGATTCTACCGAGGGCGGCAACATATTTGCCAGGGGGAGTCCGTTACGAATTCTCCGTCTGATTTCTGATGCCGAGATCGGGCAGGGTGAAATGGACAAGCAGGTGATGTCTAGTGCGTCGGGGACGGCGATTTCGAGCCTTTCAATGGCTCCGGTATCGAGTTGTGCAAGCGATTCTGGATCGAGGTTTGGGCATAAAGACAGATTAGCAAGGGCTCGGAACGCCTGTCCCGGACGAGGTACCACCACGACATGGCAGATTTTCAAGATTGCCTCCGGATTTCTCCATGTCGGGAAATCCAGGAATGCATCAAGGCCAATGATAAAAAAGATCTCCCAAGATTGACCGTATTGCCCTCGTATTTCGCGGACCGTGTCGATGGAATACGATTTGCCAGTGCGATCGATTTCGATTGTCGACACGTCGAACTCCGATGTATCGGCGACCGCAAGACGGACCATTTCACGCCTCACTTGGGCGGGAGCCAGGGAACGGTTGTGCTTGTGAGGCGGATCGCCGGTCGGGATGAAGAGGATGCGTGCGAGGTTCATGCGTGCACGTACGTCACGTGCAATGGCCAGGTGGCCGTTGTGGATGGGGTTGAAACTCCCCCCGAATAGGCCGATGCGTTTCTGGCGGGTGGCCTGTTCGACGGCTGTGGTGTGTTGGGCTGTCAGATGAACCATAACTCAGGACTCGTCGCCCAAGACACTAAAGAATGACGAGATTGTCTCGATGGATGACTTCCTCATACTCTTGAGGACCAAACTGCGATTGAATCACTGTGGTCTTGAGACCTTTCATTCGGTGCAATAAGTCGGATGAAAAGTTTACCAGGCCTTTAGCAAATTCCTTCCCGTCCGGTGTGAGGCAACTGACCGGATCGCCGACCTCAAACACGCCGTTCACCTGAAGGATGCCCGATGCGAGGAGACTCTTACCACGCGCGCTCAAGGCCTCTACCGCTCCCTGATCAAGATGTAGTTGACCGCGAGCGCGCAGTGTGAAGGCGATCCAATGTTTGCGGCTGTTCAAGCGGCGTTCTTTGGCGAGAAAGAGGCTTCCTCCCGCTTGTCCTGCTAAGACCGCGGGCAGGAGTCCGGCCCGTTCGCCGTTGATAATCAACGTGGGAATTCCATATTCTGCGACCTTCTTCGCCGCCCGCAGCTTGGTGGCCATCCCCCCAGTGCCTTCAAAGGTGCTGGAAACTCCCGCCAATCGTTCAATGTCGGGAGTAATGTCAGGAACGAGTGGAATCAACGCGGCAGCTGGATTCTTACGTGGGTCTTCCGTGTATAACCCATCGACATCCGAAAGAATCACCAATAAATCTGCATCGGATAGGTGAGCCACTTCGCTCGCGAGGCTGTCGTTATCACCGACCCGAATTTCGTCCACGGCAACCGTGTCGTTTTCGTTGATGATAGGGATGATGCCAAACCCGATTAGTGCCGAAAGAGTATGGCGAGCATTGAGAAAGCGACGGCGATCAGCAAGGTCGTGGTGCGTCAGCAGAATCTGTGCCACTTGAATCGCAAGACGCTCGAAGGCCTTTTCATAGGCCCATATCAGTCGACTCTGCCCGACGGCGGCGGCTGCCTGCTTGACCGGAAGGCTCTTGGGATAGTCTTTTAGGCGTAATTTTCGGATACCGGAGACGATGGCGCCGGATGAGACGATGAGAATCTCCCGTCCCTGCGTACGGAGCGTGGCAATCTCATCCGCTAATCGCTCGATCTGTTCAGGCCGAAGTCCCTGCGCACGTGATGCAAGCAAGCTACTGCCGATTTTGATGACGATCCGTTTGGCCTGGACTAAGAGCTCGTCTCGCATGGCGCCTTTCGCAAAAGATCGACTTGCTTTCCAACATAGGTGATCAGATCGCTTAGGCCTTCGTTCGTGGCAGCCGAGATGGCCAGGCATGGATAGTTTCTTTGTCGGCAATAGGTCTGCAGTTCGGCTAGCCGTTCACCGGCACCGATCACGTCGATCTTGGTTGCCACGACGGCAAAGGGGCGATGGGGAAGCGTTGAGTCGTAGGCCCCCAGTTCACGTTGCAGCGTCTCAAAACCAGTGACAGGATTTTCCGTCGCCCACTCCGACACATCGATCAAGTGCAGTAAAAATGCCGTGCGTTGAATGTGGCGCAGGAACTGGACACCGAGGCCCTTCCCTTCGTGGGCTCCTTCGATCAAGCCCGGGATATCGGCCACGACAAAGCTTCGGTGGGATCCCCAGCGAACAACACCTAGATTGGGAATCAGCGTGGTGAAGGGATACTCAGCAATCTTTGGACGTGCGGCTGAAATCGCAGCAATAAGTGTTGACTTGCCGGCGTTCGGAAATCCGACAAGTCCGACGTCCGCAAGCAATTTGAGTTCGAGCCGTAAGGCACGTTCTTCGCCAGGTGTTCCGGGAGTACACTTCGTTGGCACTCGATTAACCGATGTAGCAAAATTGCTGTTTCCTTTTCCCCCCCGGCCTCCTTTCGCGATGACAGCCGCTTGACCATCTTCGATAAAATCAGCGAGCACTTCTCTGGTCTCGTCATCATAAACGATAGTGCCGACGGGGACGAGAATGGTTAGGTCCTCTCCAGAACGGCCTGTACAATTGGAGCCCCCTCCGGCTCGCCCGTCCTGGGCCTCGTAGTGGTTTTGGTAGCGGAGGTCGAGGAGTGTCGTGAGTCGATGGGACGCGGTCATGATGATGTCGCCACCATGGCCGCCATCGCCGCCGTCCGGGCCTCCACGAGGCACAAACATCTCCCTCCGGAAACTGCAGATGCCGTTGCCTCCTCGTCCGGCTCGGACCGTGATGTGAGCTTCATCGACAAACATATGGTGACATCATACTGCGAATGGTTCAGTGATGAGGATGAGAAAGTATACCCGACTCTGAGCCAAACAGGCGGTGAGAATTCCTCCTGTCCCGGGTCGGCGCAGAGGAAATAGAGGAGGAGAATCAGGACTTGGCAGGGATGGGATACACGCTGACTTTCCGTTTGCCTCGCCCACCTTCGAACTTGACCACGCCGCTCATTTTAGCAAACAGCGTATGATCCCTTCCGAGGTCTACATTGAATCCAGGAAAGAATTTAGTACCGCGCTGACGGACAATGATACTGCCAGCCGTGACCGTCTGACCGCCGTAGGCTTTCACGCCTAGATACTGTGGATTACTGTCACGACCGTTACGTGATGATCCGCCACCTTTATTTGTTGCCATGGTAAGTCCTCTCGAGTCCGTTACGCCGACGCAATATTTGTAATCAGCAGCTTCGTGAAACCTTGCCGGTGTCCGCGGGTACGGCGGTAATTCTTGCGGCGTTTCTTCTTGAACACGGTAATCGAACGAGTTCGTCCGTGACGCACAATTTGGGCCGTTACCTTTGCGCCACTGATAAGCGGTTGTCCAATCAGGAGCCCGCCCTCGCCATGCACGAGACGGACTTGGTTCAGCTCGATTTGGGATCCGATATCTCCGGGTAGGCTTGCAACCTGAATCGTGGCCCCAGCTTCAACTCGATATTGCTTACCACCCGTTTCAACAATTGCGTACATGTCTCTTCTCCGAAATTAAAGAACGGTTCATTTAACATGTGGTGATGAAGACTGTCAAGCGGAAGCAGGGGCGACAGAGATCCAGGTTGCCAGCAGGCCCCCTCTCTTGGAGGGCTAGGCTGGAGCCTGCGCCAACGAGTATGGTCTGCTCCATCGAGGTAGGGGAGTGAACAGCAGACATCTCCCCTTTTGGACTGGGAGAGCACGCAGAACAATGTCTCACACCAATAAGTTCGTGATCCGCACCTACCACCGGATTCCCGTTCGTTGTGCCTTATATTACTTGGGCGGTGATTTTCTTGGAAAGGGAACGGTGATCAACCTTTGCCGGAACGGGTTCCGGGTGTTGGGTGACCATCAGGTCGTACCAGGCATGGAATTGGCGGTTCGGATTACGCTCCCAGATAAGGATGAGCCGGTGGAAATCCAGCGGGTAACCGTTCGCTGGGTGCGTGGGCTGCTGTTTGGTGCCAAAGTCGTGACAATGAGCCCGGATGGTGAAGATCGAATCGGAACATTCCTCAGTGCTCGCCTGCGCGCGTATTGTGCGTCTTCCTAGTCTCATGGCCGGTCCGTTTGCTTGACCCTCAAGTAGCCTCACGCTATATTCCACTCGGCACACGGCCCGACAACGGGTTCCTTTAACCGCGGAGACTGCCCTCAATGCTGGAGCCGGTCGAGAAAATTTGGATGGACGGAAAATTTGTGGCGTGGGGGGACGCGAATGTCCATATTCTCACACATTCGCTCCACTACGGCCTGGCAGCGTTCGAAGGTCTCCGGTGTTACAAAGGAAAATCAGGATCCGCCATCTTTCGACTTCAGGAGCACGTCGATCGACTGTTCAAGTCCGCGCACATCGGCATGATGGGCATGCCCTATGACCAGAAACAGATCACCGATGCCATCCTAGAAACGGTTCGCATCAATCGTCTCGATGCCTGTTATATTCGTCCGCTGGTCTACATTGGGTATGGAACGATGGGGGTGCATCCGGGAGAAAATCCCATTCGGGTGGCCATCGCGGCTTGGAAATGGGGGGCGTATCTGGGAGATGAGGCGTTGGCGAATGGGATGCGCGCCTGTATCTCCTCATTCACGCGACATCATGTGAACGTGTCCATGACCAGAGGGAAAATATCAGGATACTATGTGAACTCCATTATGGCGAAGCAACAGGCGAAGGCCGATGGATATGACGAAGCCATTCTTCTCGATCCGGAGGGGTATGTCGCCGAGGGAACGGGCGAAAACGTGTTTATGATTCGTCGGGGTATCCTCAAAACGACGCCATTGACCTCGGTGCTTGAAGGAATTACCAGAAACTCCGTCATGCAACTGGCGCGAGAGCGGAACATTGCCGTCGTCGAAGAACGATTCACGCGTGACGAACTGTACATTGCAGACGAGGTGTTCGTGACCGGAACGGCCGCAGAGCTGACACCGGTGAGAGAGATCGATCATCGTCGAATCGGAAACGGCACTCCAGGGCCGATTACACGAACCCTTCAAGATGCCTTCTTTTCAATCGTGCGTGGGGAAGATGCTGCGCACGAGTCCTGGCTGACTCGAGTCTGACGCGCTCTCAGAAACATTCTAGCGGCTGTCGAACGGATGGGCTCCGAACGTGCGTGGTTGGTTTGCCTGGCTAGCGAACCGCCCAGGGTTCGGCCTAGCCTGATTAGTGACTCTCCTCTGAAGTTTCTCCTGCAGCAGGGTGTGCCTCCTGTGAGGGCTTGGCAGCAGGGTCAGCTGCTGGAGGAGGTACAGATTCGCTCTTTGATTCGTTCTTTGGCTGCATATCGATGACGGTAGAGGAGAAGTTTTGTTGCTTCGCTAAGATCGCCAGGCTGAACGAGGTGACCATGAATATCGCCGCGACGACCACCGTCAGCTTGCTCAAGAAGTTGGCAGGGCCACGGCTGCCGAACACCGTTTGACTCGATCCGCCAAAAGCGGCGCCGATCTCCGCTCCTTTCCCAGATTGGAGAAGAATCGCTCCGATCATCAGAAAACAGACGAAGACATGAATAATGATGATTGCGGTGTAGATCATGAAATCTTAGACTCCGATTGAGCGGGCGGTTGATGCAACGCGCGCGATTGTAGCAAAGGACTCGACCTGGAGACAAGCACCTCCGATCAGTGCGCCGTCCACCTGGTTGGAAGCGAGAAGGGATTCGATGTTCTGGGGTGTGACGCTCCCGCCATAGAGAATCCGAGTAGCGTCAGCGTTCGCGGGAGACACTGTGGCGGCCAGGACTCGCCGAATCGTTTGGTGGGCGGCTACGGCTTGCTCTGCCGTTGCCGACTTCCCGGTACCGATCGCCCAGATGGGTTCATATGCGACCGTTATTCCACTCAAGGCGTCGGCGGTGAAGCCGGACAGACTTTCGTTCAACTGTTGAGTGAGTACGTCGTCCGTCATTCCACTTTCCCGCTGCTTTAGCGATTCGCCGATGCAGAGGATCGGGCGGAGGCCGTGTTTGAGCGCGGCTCGGATCTTCTTCTGGATGCCGTCGCTTTGTTCGCCGAAGAGGGTGCGCCGCTCCGAGTGACCAAGGATGACATAGCGACATCCAAGGTCCACGAGCATCGGAGCCGAGATCTCTCCCGTGTAGGCACCCTGATCCTCCCAAAACATATTTTGCGCTCCAAGCTGCAGAGGAGAGGAAGACTCAAGTGCCGTGCGGACCGTTGGCAGGGCAGTGAATGGGGGTGCCACGACAAGATCAATGGGCGATGAGAGACCATGAAGGCGTTCACTCAGGGCACGGACGAAAGTGGCCGCTTCGGACGCGGTCTTGTTCATTTTCCAATTGCCGACGATGAGAACTCTGCGCAAGCTTATCCCCGTGATGTTGGGTTCAATGAAGAGTAGGGATTAATTTGATCGGTCCGGCAGCGCTGCGAGACCAGGAAGTGTTTTCCCTTCGAGTAGTTCAAGCGCGGCGCCGCCTCCCGTGGAAATGAACGACATGCTTTCCGATACACCGGCTCGATGGACAGCCAGAGCCGTCTCGCCACCACCGACGATAGTCAGGGCGTATGCGTCGGCGATCGCATGGGCCATGGCAAAGGTGCCTCGGGCATAGGCGTCGATTTCAAACACGCCCATCGGTCCGTTCCACAGGATGGTTTTGGCATTTTGGACCGCCTCGTTGAACAGCTTGACTGAGGCCGGGCCAATATCCAACGCGTACCAACCTTTGGGAATCTCCTGGACTGGAACGATCTTTGTTTCAGCGCCTACCTCTCGGCTGGCCGCCACTACACAATCGACCGGCAGGTAGAACTTGACCCCGGCCGACAGGGCGTGGTCTTCAACTCCTCGGGCAAAATCCAGCATATCCATTTCAACAAGGGAATTACCGATCTCCATGCCTTTCGCCTTGAGGAAGGTAAAGGCCATACCGCCACCGATAATAACCTTATCGACCCGTTTCCCAAGATTTTCGATGACACCGATCTTGCCGGACACCTTGGCGCCGCCCAGAACTGCGACAAACGGTCGCACCGGATTGGCGACGGCACCCTCAAGATATTCGATTTCTTTCCTGAGCAGTGCTCCCGCCGCTGAATCCTTGATGTACTTCGTGATGCCGACGGTCGAAGCATGGGCTCGATGGGCGGCGCCGAACGCGTCGTTGATGAAGACATCACCCAGTGTGGCCAAGGCCTTGGCGAAGGCCTCATCGTTTTTTTCTTCCCCGGCGTGAAAACGAAGATTCTCCAGCAGGAGGACGTCTCCCTCTTTCATCTTAGCGACCAATTTTTCGACCGCCGGGCCCATACAATCTGGAGCGAAAGTCACGTCTTTCCCCAGCAGTCGTCCCAGACGTTTCGCGACCGGAGCTAAGCTGTATTTGGGATCGAATGCCCCCTTCGGCCGGCCAAGATGCGAGCACAGGATGACCTTAGCCCCTTCGTCGACGACACGATTGATCGTCGGCAACGTTGAGCGGATACGGGTGTCATCGGTAATCTGCAGCGATTCATCGAGCGGGACGTTGAAGTCGGCCCGGATGATAACTCGTTTCCCACGAAGTTGCACATCGTCAATCGTTTGTTTGTGCAGGTTCATCCGCACTCCTTATTCGCCACGTTGGGGGATGAGGCATTGGTGGGGCTGATGTGTAAGACCCTGCCGAATCATCCCTGTCAGAGTCGTTTTGAGTCGCTATTTTCCTGCGAGCACTTTAACCAGGTCTCGGACTCGGCAAGAATAGCCCCACTCGTTGTCATACCAGGCCGTGACCTTAACGAGACGCTTGTCCACGACGTTTGTCAACGGGGCATCGACGGTGGCCGAGTGCGCGTCTCCCTTTTGGTCGATGGAAACGATCGGATCTTCAGAATACTTGAGAATGCCTTTCAAGGACCCCTCTGCTGCCTTCTTGAAAGCGGCGTTGACAGACGCCACGTCGCAATCTTTTTCGGTTTCGACCGTGAGGTCGACCAGTGACACGTTCGGCGTCGGCACCCGAATCGCGAGCCCGTCCAGCTTGCCTTTGAGCTCAGGAATCACGAGATGGAGGGCCTTCGCAGCGCCGGTGCTTGTCGGAATCATCGACATCCCTGCAGCGCGCGCACGCCGAAGATCTTTGTGTGGAAGGTCCAACAGTTGTTGATCATTCGTGTAAGAATGGATGGTGGTCATGACCCCGTGCTTAATCCCGAATGTCTCCAACAAAACCTTGGCGACGGGCGCCAGGCAGTTGGTTGTGCAAGAGGCATTGGATACGATGTGATGGGACTTCGGATCGAACTTGTTGTCGTTCACACCGAGCACGATCGTGACGTCAGGATCTTTTGCTGGGGCGGAGATGATCACATGTTTAGCCCCGGCAGACAGGTGTTTACCAGCTGATTCTCGATCGGTGAATCGACCGGTTGATTCGATCACAACATCGACGTTCAGGGCTTTCCAGGGAAGTTCTTTGGGGTCTTTGAAGGCCAGCACCTTGATAGGTTTCCCGTCGACGAGGATCTGATCTTCTTTGGCTTCGACCTGGGCCGGCAGTGTCCCGTGAACTGAGTCGTATTTGAGCAGATAGGCCAGTGTCTTGGCGTCTGTGAGGTCGTTGATGGCGACGATCTGAAGATCCTGATCGCCCATTGCGGCACGGAACACATTGCGTCCGATGCGTCCGAATCCATTGATTCCAACTCGAATGGCCATGGTGTATTCCTCTACTTAGAACTATGTTTGTTTAGGACAAATTGGACAGTCCAACACGAAGCTCGATACTATCGATGGCGTCTCCTTGTTGTCAAGGTACAGCGAGTGTGTAACAGTATTTCAAATTCATCCAAGCCTAAGTAAGAATTCAGGATTCCGGCGGAGGCGAATCTTGTTTCACTCCGGGCGTTTCGGTAGATTCCAAAGGACAGCGAGGAGCACATTCGACATGCATCAGATGGTATTTGAACAGGCGGCGCAGGCAGTGGAATGGCCTCGCTTTTTGGATTTTCTCTCGCAACAGGCTCAGTCGGTGATCGGAGGTGCCCGGTGCCGAACCCTTTCCCTGTCGAACGAGCTGGCGAGCGTCTCGCTACGGCAACAAGAGACCACAGAAATGGTGAGTTTGCTCGAAGGGAGCGATCCAGTACCAACGCTGTCTTTCCCTGATATACGGGAGCAGCTGACTCGGTCGAAGAAGGGAGGGGTACTCGAGGCCGGGGAGTTGCGAGATTGTGCGATTGTTTTATCACTGATGGCGGAAATCGAGCGATATGCCGTTTCCCATCGAGACCAGATCCAGGCCCTCGTCCGCACCGTGGAACCGCTACAGGGTGGCAAGAGTCTACAGGGAATCCTCAAGGCCATTGAGGGCGCGATTCAATCCGACGGGTCCATGAAAGACACGGCATCGCCGGAGTTGCGACGCCTGACTCATCATGCCTTAGAGTTGAAGCATGAGATGCGGCAGAAGCTCGAGCAGATTCTGCATTCAAGGCGGTATGAGGAGGTTCTCCAGGAATCGTATTTCGCGCAACGGGAAGGTCGGTACGTGGTGCCGGTCAAGGCGGATATGCGAGGGAGAATACCTGGAATCGTCCACGATATTTCAGCGAGCGGCGCCACCGTCTTTCTCGAGCCGCGCGAACTGGTCGAATTGAATAATTCCATCAAAGTGGCCGATCTGGAGGTGGAGCGCGAGGTTCAGCGCATCCTGCGGGAGCTGACCAGTCTGGTGGCCGGCAAAGCGGAAGCGATCAGTCAAGGAATCGAGGTGCTGGCTGAGTGGGATGTCATCAGGGTCAAGGCTGAGGTAAGCCGAAGACTGAAATGCAATCCCGTCGTCTTGAATGAAACGGGGCGGATCATGCTCAAACAGGCACGGCATCCGCTGCTGCTCATCGCAAAGGATCATGTTCTGGCGAACGACATCCTTATGGATGAAAGCGTTCGGGTGCTGGTGATCTCCGGGCCGAATACCGGAGGGAAAACCGTCACGCTCAAGATTATCGGGCTGTTTGCACTCATGGTCCGGGCGGGACTGCATCTCCCTTGTGCGCCGGAATCCGAGATGGCAATTTTTACCGATCTTCATGCCGATATCGGCGATGCCCAGGACCTGACCCGCGACCTCTCCAGTTTTTCCGCACATATGATGCAGATGATTCAGCTTCTGTCTGAGGGCGCGACAGGACTGACTTCGAGCGAACCCAGCATCCAACGTTCGCTCGTGCTGCTGGATGAACCGGTGACCTCAACGGATCCGCAGGAAGGAGCCGCGTTGGCCGAGGCGCTCCTGTGTCGATTGGCTGAACTGAATATGAAGGTGGTCGCTACCACACATTACGGTGCGCTCAAAGAATTGGCGCAGACGACCCCAGGTTTTGCGAACGCCAGTGTGGAATTCGACGTCGAGCGGCTCGCGCCGACCTATCGACTGTTCATGGGCATACCAGGTGGTTCATCGGCATTGGAGATCGCCGGCCGTCTTGGGATGGATCAAAATCTCTTGAACGATGCCAAAAAGCGGCTTCGTCGTGAGGATCAACGGCTTGATGAGTTGATGGCTGATTTGCAGCGTAAGCAACACCAGCTCATTGAGGATAGTGAGAAGGCCCATCAGGCCAGACGAGAAGCCGAAGAAGCGGCTCGCGAAGCACAGGCGCTTCGAGCGCAGCTCGAGGAGGCCCAGCAGGAAGCGCGACGAGGCCTGAAAAAGAAACTGGGCGAGCAGTTCCAACGTGCGCGGGCGGAGGTGCAGGCCACGGTGGACTCCCTGAAACGAGAGCAGAAGCTCATCAAGGCCAAGGAGACGAAACAGCGGCTGCATGAACTAGAGATGCAGGTCAGGCAAGACCTTACGCCGTCTGGTCAGACCATACCATTTGAGCAGCTTGGTATCGGAGATGCGGTGGAAATTGTCGGCTTGGGCACGACCGGAAATTTGCTGGAAGCGCCCCAAGGAAAGAAACGCGTCCGTGTCAAAGTCGGTGAAGGCGAGATCCTGGCCACTGTCTCGAACCTTGTCGGTATTGCTCGTGAATCGCGTGCAGAGTCGGCACAACCGGCGCTATCGCCCTCTGGTCTACGGCGAGTTTCAGCGAATAATGGCTTGGGGCTGGATGAACAGACCGTGGTCGATGTACGAGGTCAGGCTGCAGACGAAGCACTCGAGCAAGTCCTCGCGGCGCTGGATCGGGCTACTCTCAGCGGCGCTCCGTACCTGCGCATCATCCATGGCCATGGATCCGGTCGGCTCAAATCCGTCGTGCGAGAATACCTCAAGAACTCGCCCTACGTGGCAGAATTTCGTGCCGGTGATCGAGCTGAGGGAGGTGACGGAGTGACGGTAGCACGGATCCGATAGGCCAGACATCCAGGCCTTTTCCACTCATTCGGCGACTCTTTCTTATGTCAGTTTGTGTCTGGTTATCAAAACCGGAGTCCCACACCCATCACGCCGTAATGGGTCCGAAAGTCGATAGCCAGCTTGTCCCAATGATAGTTGGACGAAACGTACCGGTACTCCCCGAATAGGAAGACCGAATAATCACGGTATTGTCCGAAGAGAAACACCTTCGGGCTGAGGAGGATTTGCGCTCCACCGAGAAACTGATGGGTGAAGGCGCGGGCGGAGTCGAAATCTTGATCATTCCGTCCGGCAATGTTTGGGTTCAGGAGCGTGCCATGTGACCATCCCAGGCCAATTCCGATATAGGGACGAACCTTCTCGCCAGGATAGCGCAGCACCATATTAAAGGTCGTATTGATGATTAGTAGGTCGGAGTGGCCGGCCCTATTGTTCTGTCCACTCAGGAGATTGGGGAACGAGATCGATCCGCTGTGGACATTCGAGTCGATCTCTAGACCAACCACTCGATGCAGTGCGGCAGGGAAGAGCCCTGCGTTCAATCCTGCGCCAAAGCCTTCTTGGGTCGAACCATGAACAGTCGTCCCCTGGTTAAAAACACTCTCATCACTCGGCCAGGTACCCAGTGCATAGGCACTCACTTCCACGTCTCCGAATTCAACTGCGATGGCATGACCGGTGGCACCGAGATATGTGAGGAACAAACCGAGGAGAGCCGCGAATCGTGAAGGGTGAGGGAGTTTCACGGGGTCACAAACAGATGAACGCGGACAAGGAAAGGGCCTTCCAGAAATTCTCCAGAAGGCCCTTCCGCTGGTTTGCTGCAGGGAACTAGTTACCGCGAACGATGGTACACCATTCGCCGAAGATTCCCAGGATATTCTTGGCCGAATGGTCGACTGAAGCCACGGTGGTGATGCCACCGGCCGACTTAGCTGCTTGGACGCTCGCATCACCGGTCGCGACCCATCCCAGAATGGAGGTGGCGCAAGCCTTGCCTTCCTTCCCGGCTGCGGCGGCGTCAGTCGCCACATCGCCGTACTTCGTTTCGTTGTAGATGCCGCCCGCCAACGGGGAGGCAACGATCTGACAGCCTGCTGAGGTGAGTCCGATGAGCACTGCGAGAGAAAGCAGTAGAGACGTCCGTTTCATGAATCCTCATTGTGAATAAAATAAAGCGGCTACTGAGCCGGAATATAGGTTTATGACGAGGATCGGTCAAACCATTATTTGGCCCTAGATGAAGGTGGAGAAAGGCCTGGGTCATACGTAATCTTAATAGGTGGTCGTGACGGTTCCATTACCGACTCCAGAAGGATCGACATGCCACGTGACGATCGATCAACGTGTGTTCTGGCAATTAATCCAATCAATCAACAGGGCCAGATTCATACAACAATCGCAGGTCAATCACTGAGTCCTATCTTGGGTGACTGAATCTATTTCGATTCACCTCTAGTATCTAAGTAGATACAGCCTGCTATTTGTGGGCGAGATCCCACAAGGCTTGCTCTTTTGTTTTACTGCATTTAGAGGCATTTTCTTCCTCTCCCCATCCGTGGAACCTAGATCACTTAGCCTGGCATTGAGTTTGCTCCCTTGCTACGTATGTATCTACCGCAGTCGTTTTTATGGCTCCGTACAATTTTCTTGCGACAAGTTACAGAGAAGTATAAAAAGGCGGGCCGAGAAATCGTGGTCCTGAGAAACATCCAAATGTGCCTGAAGCTCGTAGCTATTCATAGCTCCTGCAGGCCTCAAATAAATGCACTAACCGGAAAGAACGTCCGGATGACGTTCAGCTATCATCTGATGCGAAGGGGGAACCCATGAATCGACAGCATATTTCTAAATGCGCCGTGGGAGTAGTCGCGTTTGGGCTTGTTGGGATGACGGCGCAAGTTTACGCGCAAAACGTCACTCCGTTTCAATTAGTAGGCCACGTTCAATCATTCACGCTCGATGATCCGATAGATCCTTTTTCTTCCGCGAAGCTGATGGTGAATGGAATCCAGGTCACGATACCCAAGAACTTGGTGATCCAGTTTCCGGCAGCCTATTTCACAGCCCAACAGGTGTTTGAGAATGCGCAAGGCGTGTCGAAGAAATATGGCGAATCGGGTCTGGCACTCAACGACAAGTTTCCCCCCTTGGCTGCTTTCGAAGTGACGATAGATGGGAATGCGATAGAGGGTGAGTATCGCGCGGGGCTGGTCAGTATTTCACAGCAGTCGCTTAACACGAGTACTGGATATATCCATCAGATCGACGTCACTACAGGAATGATGTGTGTGGGAGGAAGTCCAACAGCCACGGCTTGCGGAACAGGGGATACCCGTATCCGTCTTAACGACCCAGCACTGGACGCGTCGGATTCGTTTGCAGGTGATGGTCGCTATGGAAAGCCGAATCCGTTGCCTCCCGCAGTGGGACCCACAGACAATCCAGATTCGCGCTATCCAGACCCACGTTTCACAGTGGATCAAGGGAACCCGACCGTTCACGCCCTCACCGGGTATCCGATGTGTGTTCCACGGGCCGCGGTAGATTCCGAATGCCCTGCCTCCAATCGACCGCCAGAAAATACGTTTGTTATGGGGACCGATCCACTCATACCGCCGGTCAGGTTTGGCAACGATACGATCCCTTCTTGTCCAATCTGTGATCCCACAAAACAGGCGCCGGTAAGAGTGGGCGATCACATCACATTTGCAGGGACGCTTGCGCGAGACAGCGATGGAACCTATGTATCGGTCCATACGTTAGTGGTCGACATCGGGATCTATACACAACCGGGTACCAAACCCGCGTATGTCACGCTGGAGGAGTCCTTGCTGGGTACGAGAGGTCCAACCGCGACCTGTGCTGCCGCAGCTGAGTGCCAGGATCGACTCAAGGTTGAGGGGTTTACGACAGATCCTAGTCGGCGAGTCAGTGTGTATGCCGTTGATGTGGTGCGCAATGGGACGCCTAAGGTCCGCCTGTTGCACAGCACGGAAAAAGTGCAAGCCGTATTCGGGAGATTCCGCTATGTCCCACCACTCACGGCCGCGGCTCTGTTTGACATCAACGGAAATCTCAAAGGTGCAACACGAGAACTGATGGTGCGCATTGACGATCCAAATCCGTTAGCAGATGGGACCGAGGTTCCCGATGTACCCAAGGCCGCCCATGGGTTGGTGCCAGGTATCTATGTGGCGCCTGTTGGAGAGTATATCTTTCCTGAACCGACTGGCGTCCAAGGAGGACAGCAGCCGGCCTTGAATTTCCAATGCCTGGCTTTCTTGATCAATGGGTGGGCTCTTCCTCCTGGCCTGACCGATATTAGGCAGCTTGATCCCTGGCCAGGGGTGGCGTCGCCGACATTTTCATGTACGAACTAGTGGTCAACTATGCGAGGAGATTTTTGGGAGACCAAGACCATGCAAGTACGATACACAACTACTAACTTTAATCCGTTCCCTCTCAGGTTGGCCGTATTGCGTTGGATTACCGCTGGAGGATACGAACTGCAACGGGTATGGTCATCGGTCAAGCTGACCGCAGTCTTCCTTCTCGCCATTGTCGGGGTTGGTTGCGCCGGGCACAAAGCCCCTCTCTCTCAGGTGATCATCAAGCCGACATGCGATCGGCTTATCACCGCCAACGTTGTAGCGCTGGACCAGGTGTACTACTACAACCGCTTTGGGGCATTTAATCCAGCCGGGATCATGTATGCGCTCCGGCGCGACGTCGTGAAGACCGGTGACGGCAAAGACGAGGGACCGGAAATTCTCAATGAGGATTTGGATGGCGACTCAGATGAAGTGGGAGAGCCGATTCCTCTGGAACCGAGCTCTGGGGATGTTTTGCTCGCCGGCCACGTCAAGCTTCGGTCCGATAAGCGACCGCGACCCCTGGTGTTGCGGGCGAATGAGGGCGATTGCCTCCAAGTGACACTTACGAATCTCTTGAGCCCGACGGTAGACGAGCATGAATTCATGCGTGATCCAGAACGGCGGCTCACGCATCCAGAAAATTCGGTGGTGGCCGTTGCTGATAGCGATGAGCCGGCGACTCGGCATGCCTCCATGCATGTGAACGGTTTGAGTCTGGTTGACACGATTGACTCTCAAGGCGCGAACGTTGGGAAGAACGGTTGGTATAAGACAGACAAAGACGGACGGTATGTGACGGATAATGCCGGAAAGCGGATTAAGACTGATGGAAAGTGTTCCGATGACTCCACAGATTTCGGAAAGAACCTGTGTGCGCTCGCTGCGCCAGGCGAGACGAGAACGTATACCTGGTATGCAAAGAAAGAAGGCACATTTTTCCTGTATTCGATGGGGGCGCCTGCGGGGGGAGAAGGGGATGGAGGACAGTTGGGGTTAGGATTATTTGGAGCGATTAATGTGCAGCCCAAAGGCGCGAATTGGTACCGCTCTCAGGTAACTGAGCAAGAACTCAAGTATTCGACGAAGGGGAAAACGAAGTACAACCAGCCGATCATCGACTACGAAGCAACGATCAAGGCTGGTCCGTGGGCAGGCGAGCCAATTCTCAATATGCTCAAGTGTCGAGATCAGAATTCCGCTCGCGGCCAGGGTAACCGGGAAACCTGTGAAACAGGTGGTGAACTTGTGCACAGCGATCTGAATGCGGTGATCGACATCGATCGAGAGGATGGCTGTGAACAGATGGGGGAAGGGAATGCATGTGGCAGGCCTTATCGAGAATTTACCGTCATTTTCCATGATGAAATCACCGCTGTGCAGGCGTTCGACGATATCCGGGATGAGAATTCTCCACTCAGCTCACTACGTGATGGTATGGGCATCAATTATGGTTCTTCTGGCCTTGGGGCGATGGTAGTGGCCAACCGAAAGAATATCGGCCCAGCGCGAGATTGCACCGAGTGCAAGCTCGAAGAATTCTTCCTGACCTCCTGGGTCAATGGTGACCCAGCCATGGTCGTTGGGTATAAGCAGGATGGATCCGGGAAGGAAGCCAAATATCCCGATGACCCGTCGAATGTGCACCATTCTTACCTTGGAGACCCGATCCGCTTCCGGAACATGCATGCAGGTCCGAAGGAGACCCATGTCTTCCACCTGCATGCTCATCAATGGGTAGAAGATAAACACGACTCGACATCCCACTACCTCGACTCACAAACCATCTCTCCGGGAACAGCCTTTTCCTATGAAGTGCATTATGGTGGATCGGGCAACCGTAATCTCGGACCAGGCGATTCCATATTCCACTGCCACCTCTATCCCCATTTCGCACAGGGGATGTGGGAATTGTGGCGCAGTCATGATGTGTTTGAAGATGGTGGGAAAGATCGCAGATTGCCTGACTACGAGATAGCAGAGGGAACACCAAATCCAGCCATTGTCCCTCTTCCTCGGACTGCGTTACCTCCAATGCCGGCCAAAAAAGATGGCGATGGTTTTCGAGGCTACCCATTCTATATCGCAGGTCAGAAGGGACATCGGCCTCCGCAGCCTCCGCTCGATTTGGATGTGAAGGGGGAAGACAAACAGACGTTGCAGCGCCATATTGTCCGTGATGGGACGGTGCGGGACAGGGAAAATGCCCACGGACCTGAAGAGATGAGAACGACACCTCCCTTACCGAACGAGGACCTGTTCAATCGTGGCCGAACCAATTCGGCGAAGATCGCCAAGCGGGTATGGTCACAAAACAGCGATCTAGACTTGGTCAGTTTGGCTCGAGAGCTCGATACGGTGACTGTTGTCCCACTGCCACAGACTGGGACGAAGGCTGAGCAGGAAGCCATGAGGTTCCATGCCGGAAAGGCTTCCGTTCATGCTAAGTCGGCCGTAGGCCCAGGCGAGCCGGGTTGGAAGCATAACTCGTACAATTGGGAGGCACCTGGATATGTAAGTTGTCACCCGGACGGCACTTGTGACGATGAAAATGGGACCCGCGTCTTGTTCAGTGTCAACGGAGGCGGAAACATTTCTGAAGACAAACGTGGAGAGGGGAAACCCGGTGCGCCCTTTTCTAACCCTTGCCCGAAACAATGGGTGGATGAGCGTGGAATCGTGAGGGACGTTAAGGTTCGTGAGTACCGAGCGGTTTATGTCCAACTGGACATGACTGTAAATAAATCGGGGTGGCACGACCCTCAGGGACGATTTCCAGTGTTGGAGGAGGACCTGAAAGAGACGCTCAATGGATCTCGCCCAACAGAACCCCTCTTTTTCCGGGCCCAATCCGGAGAATGCGTGGAGTTCTACGCCACAAATTTGATCCCCAGCAACCTCAATCTGGATGATTTTCAAGTCTACACGCCGACCGATACGATCGGTCAACATATTCATCTCGTGAAGTTTGATGTCACGTCGTCGGACGGGTCTGGGAATGGATGGAACTACGAAGACGGGACATTGGCTGCGGATGAAGTACGCGAGCGGATCATTGCCCACAATAAGGCGTACCCAACCAAAAAGCTCATGCCTCGGACCCATCCGATCTTTCTGCGGAAGGGAGAACTGGGTGCGAAGAAGAATGGTGCACTTGCAGGTGATTCACGGGGCTACTGTGCGGACATGCAAGTGCTGACCAAGAAAGGTCATGATAACGATCCTGTGCATCATCCTTGGTGTGGGGCACAGACAACCATTCAGCGTTGGTGGGCGGATCCGATATTGAATGGGAAACCGGGTGAGAAGAATACCAAAGATCGTACGATGCGCACCGTTTTTACACACGACCATTTTGGTCCAAGTTCACATCAACAACACGGCTTTTATGCTGCCTTGGTCGTCGAGCCGCGAAACTCCAAGTGGTATTTCCCAGATGGGCGCCGCATGGGTGGGACTGATGCACAAGGAGAGCCCGAACTTCTTCGAAGCGATGGTGGCCCGACCTCCTATGCGGCCAACATCATCGTTCGTGAGCACGGCAAGGCCTGCATTACACCTCACAAAGATGGCATCGTGTGCAGCGACTCGCTTGATTCCAATGGCACGATTGATAAAGGGCGAACCGGTCGGGAATTTAATCTCGCCTTCGCGGACTTTGCCATTGTTTATGACAAGGAGAATCAACCCATCAATCCTCCGAGTCAAATCGAGGGAGGCCTTGCTAACCCCGTCCTTCCAGGTCGGATTCCGATGCCAGAGGGAATTTCCACCAAAGACCCGGGAACGCAGCTTATTAATTATCGGAATGAACCTATTCCACTTCGTATTGGAACTCGAGACAAGGAAAATAATCAGTATGTTCAGCTGCCAGAAAGTGATCGGAGAAGTGACCTGGCAAATGTGTTTAGCTCGAGTGTTCACAAAGACCAGAAGTCACTGAATGAAAGAATATTTACTGAGAAAGAGGATATAGCAGGCAAAGGCCGTCAGCCCGGAGATCCTGCTACGCCGTTGCTTCGCACGTATGAGGGAGACCATGTACAGATTCGATTGATTCAGGGTGCCCAAGAGGAGCAGCACATTTTTACATTGCACGGGGCCAAATGGCTGGCACAGCCCGATTCGCGGAATACCGGGTATGTCGGTGCGCAGCACCTCGGCATCTCTGAACATTTTGAGTTTAACGATCGTGTGGTGGAGTTCATGCCGTTCACCGACTCAGGGACTGAACGCAAGCGAGTTGACCATCTCTACACCTCGAATGCTGCGGACAATCTCTGGGATGGGCAGTGGGGTTTGATGCGGGTGTATCCTCGTACAGAAGATGTTACTGATTTGGCGCGTCTCCCCGGCAACACGGAAAAGACTCATGATGTGCTGGGTTCGGCATTTCTTAAGGAAGAACTCGACGAGGCGCTGGATAGCGAGCTCCTTAAAGTCATCGACGGCGATAAGGTGGGTAATCAGCAGTATGGAGAACTGGATGAGAACAAGCCCCAGGATACTCTGGAAGCTTTCTGCCGAAGCACCGAACAACAATCGTATGTGCGGAGCTTTGATGTTGAGGCCTGGTTGGCCAAAGATCTGCTGCCTGAAGGGAAGCTCGTCTATAGCCGCCAATTTGGCATTGCTGATCCGAACGCCATCTTGTTTGTCGAGTCTAGTGATGTTCCACGGTTGAAGTCTGGGGAAAAGCGGCCGGAACCCTTAATGCTCCGTGCACGAGCGGGAGATTGCATTCGTGTCACGCTGACGAACAATATCAACCCAGAGCATCATCTCGATGGCCTCGACTATCCTGAGACCTGGAGTTTCAATATGGTGCCACCCATCACCCCAGGGCTGTATTTTAATCAGGTGCGGTCCTCGCACCGCGTAGGGCTCCACCCCCAGCTGGTCGACTACAACTTACAAACCAGCGACGGGGCATATGTTGGGCTGAACGAGGATTCGACCGTTGGGCCTGACGAGCACAAAACCTATTTCTGGTATGCGGGAGAGATTGTTCCGAACAAGAAGGGTGACAGAATCGTCGGTATTCCACATGAATTTGGGGCGATCCCATTGCAGGATATGGGGGATGTCATCAAGCATGCCTCGCATGGGGCGATCGGTGCCCTGATTATTGAACCGCAGTGCTCCGTATGGAAGGAAACAACCTCTCGAAGCAAAGCTGAGGTGGATGTTTCTTACTGGAAGCCAGAGCCGGTGATCGGTCGCCATGGAAAACATCTGAAGCGGCATGTTTGTCCAGAAACAGAACCAGCGCCGGAATCTGGATTGCTCTATCGTTTCAAAGAACTGGTCTTGCTCTACCAGGACAATCTCAGCGTCCAGCAGCATGGCCAGCCGATGCCTAACCTTCGGAATGGGGATGATGCCGAGGATTCCGGACAAAAGGCCTTCAACTATCGAACAGAACCTCTCTGGGCCAGGCTGGGGGCCAGTGCAGCTGATGAACCAGAGACGATGAATCACTTCGATTGGTCTAACGTGCTGAGTTCAACGGTCTCGCATTTCCGATGCAACGCCGATATGGCCAATGGGAAGTATTGCGATCCTGAAACTCCCATCTTCAGCGCAAAGGCCGGTGACCAGCTCCGATTGCGGGTCGTGCATCCAGGGGGACATCCGCGTCAACATGGCTTTACGCTGTTCGGTCACGATTGGAGCCTCAGTCCATGGATCGACAACTCGAGGACGATGGGTTGGAATCAGTATAGCCCGACGCGCGTGGGGTCCACTGGTGGAATTGGTCCTGGCCGAGCGATCAATATTCTGACCAGTGCCGGTGGGGATTGTGCTGTGCCCGGTGATTATCTCTACCGTACGCAGGAAGGGTTCATGTTCGGAGGTGGTCTGTGGGGAATTCTGCGCGTGGAGGAAAATACCTCCCCCTGGTATCACCGTTTTGATTGGCAGAAAGAACTGTGGGGTGATCACAAGGTGCAGAGTGACTCAAGAAACACCTGTCTTTTGAGTAAGGACAAGGAATAGTCGAGATGAAAGTTCCTCAGATTTGGAGTGCCTCGCAATCTGTAGGTAGTTGGGTGACTGCCGTGGCGATGGCTGTGCTGGGAGCGTCGCCGGGAGATGCTGTGTCGCGTGCGATGTCGGACCTCTCCCAGTCCAACTCAGAGTCGAAATCCTCATCGATGCAGCATATTGAGCACAATGGTCTGGCCGTGGATGTCTCAATCAGTCAGCTGGATACCAACGGGGGCCGATTGGGTCCATTAGTCGGGCAACCGGCAATGGTGCAGGTGACCTTGACCGATGCGAGGACTGGCGCGCCGGTCGTCGGGATCCGACCGCGCGCGTGGATGAATAGTCGTCCCTCGGACATGGTCGCCGATGAAGTGGCATGTACTGATAAGATTCGCCGATTGATGAGCGGGCGTCTAGGAAGTCGGGCGGATATCGACCTCAATCGGTATGTGATCTTGGCGATGAATCACGATCGCACGATTTCAATAATCGACCCTTTTCTCAACTTTAGCCCTACCAAGCTCGAAAGTCTTGTAACGCTGCCAAGCGTTGGACTCGATTGGGTTTTGACACAGGATCAGAACACTCTATACGTCTCCATGCCGGATGTAGATGAAGTTGCGGTGATCGATACACGCACCAGGAAGTTATTGCGAACCCTAGAAACAGGCCCCGGTTCACGTCCAGGGCGAATTTTACTTCAGCCCGACGGTCGCCATATTTGGGTGGGATTGGATGGGTCCGATCAGCTCGCTGTATTTGATGCTTCGACGCACAATCTGATCGAGACGGTGACGGTCGAGGCAGGTCTACACACTCTGGCCTCGACACCAGATAGTCGCTTTGTTTATGTGACGAACGGGACTGCGGATACCGTTTCTGCCGTCGATGCGCAGACGTTTACTGTTCTTGCGTCCATGCGGGTAGGGAAAACACCTGTTGCTCTGACATACAGCCCTGCTGCTCGCCGATTTTACGTGGGGTCCCTCAATGGGAACGAGATTGCCATTATTGATCCACAGGACCATCGGATCTCAGGCCATATTCCCACGGTGCCCGGAGTGGTGATGCTTGCAGTGGAGCCGGAAGGTCGGTTCGTTTTTGCCGCTAATCAAATTGAAAGCCGACTTTCTGTGGTTGATACCGCTATTAATCGTGTGATTGCATCTGCTGCGGTGGTCAAGGGTCCGGATCAGATCCGGTTTACCGAACGCTATGCGTATGTGCGTGGAATTGAATCTGAAAAATTTACTCTTCTCGACCTACGTGAGGCTCGCAAAGGGAATGTAATGCCTCTCGACCTACAGGCTGGGCTGCATGCCCCTAGCGGTGCCCCGGAACAGCTGGGAATCGCCCCGATGATTGTGCCGACTCCGGAAGGAAATGGAGCTATCATCGCGAATGCGCCCGACGCTACGCTTCATTTATATCAAGAAGGCATGATGGCGCCGATGGGCACATTCTCCAACTACAAGCGGATGCCGCGGGGCATTCTGGTCCTCGATCGAAGTTTGAAGGAAGTGGCTCCAGGTGTGTATCGAGCTCCGGTAACTTTTACAAAAGCTGGACGGTATGACGTGCCATTGCTTATCGATCGTCCGCGAACCATGCACTGTTTTCAGGTGACGGTAAAGGATTCGGAAATCGGAGTCTCCACCGCTGCTGTCCCCAAGCCGCCAATCGTACGCACGCACTTCGGAACTGAACCAGTACAGGCTCGCGTCCCCACCGCCCTCGCCTTCACCCTCACCGATCCGGCGACACAGCAACCGATTATGGGCATCCGTGATGTGCAGGTGTTGCTCTTTGAACCACCAGGAACTTGGCAACATCGTCAGCATGCCCGTGAGGTGGAACCTGGGCGCTATGCGATTACGCAGTCTTTTCCGCATGCTGGGGAGTACCGTGTGATGGTGCAAACACTGTCGCAACGTTTACGTTATGCCGATGGTGTCCCTGCGGTGCTACAGGTTGTTTCATCTACTGTTCAGTCTACAAAACAGATGCAACGGGCTGCGGGACGACGGCCTTAAACTTCACATGATCAGCAGCCTATTCAGACTGGGTTTCGCCTTCTTAATTATGAGTGGAGGACTGTCTGCCGTTGCTGAAGCCGCAACGCCGGTGATTCCTGACGTACAGGTGATCGATCAGGACGGTGTGTCCTATCGTCTGTATTCCGATCTGATCAAGGGGAAAACCGTCGCGATCACGTTTCTCTACACTTCCTGTAAGACCAGTTGCCCTGCGATGACGGGTCTGTTCGGCGCGGTGCAGCACAAGCTTCAAGGAGACGCACATCTCCCGGTCACCCTCCTTTCGATCAGCGTTGATCCAGTCACCGATCGGCCGGCGCAGCTTAAAGCGGTCGCCAATAAATTTGGTGCAAAGCCTGGTTGGTATTTTGTGACGGGCTCTTCTCCAGATGTGACCAGGGTGTTAGCTGCATTTGATGCCAAGTCCCCACAACGATCAGATCATCCTTCTGTCATTCTTGTCGGAAATGATGCCACAGGGCAGTGGGCTCGTTATTTTGGCCTTGCCTCTGTGCTGACGGTCATGGAGCTCATTGACTCTGTAAATGGCTCTTCTAGTTTACGAGTTCCGTCTACTCCAGACTAACCATTTGAATAGGCCTACCAGAGAGTTCCCATGGCGAGTCGGCTGCGCGATCGTTGTATGGGCACTCGTGGATGTGATGGTCACGCTACCAGTAAGCAGGGCCTGGAACGATCCGCTCACGGCAAGTGAGCGGATGGGACGAACCATCTACCACCAAGGGCGAACGGATACGGGTGATGAGGTGCGCGTCAGTCTTGCCGGGTCGGAAGGCAGTCTTTCCGCGACACTCTTTCGCTGTGTGCAGTGCCATGGCGTGTGGGGCCAAGGTACAGAAGAGGGAGGTCTCCGGGTACCTCCGCTGGTCCCATCATTTTTGATGAACCAGCACGCATCGCTCCAAACCGGCCATTCTCGAGAGGCGTATACGGACCAGACGCTCATTCGTGCCATCACCCAAGGTATAGATGCATCTGGGGTGCCGCTCCATTCCGGCATGCCTCGATATCGTTTCACCGAGCAGCAAGCCAAGGCCGTCGTGGCCTATTTGAAGAAGATCGGGACTGAGGAAGATAGTGATCCCGGAGTATCGGCACAGTCGATCACCGTCGGAGCAGCGCTTCCGATGTCGGGTCCTCTGGCTGGGATTGGACAGGATGCTCAAGCCGTCATGGAAGGATATTTTCGCGAGCTCAACGAACGTGGTGGAGTGTATGGGCGGCAGATTCGTTTAGTCGTCGAGGATACGAGGAGCAATCCGTCAGAGTTGGAGGCAGCGACTGCACGACTTATTGGGACGGAACAGGTCTTTGCTCTGGTCGGGAGTTTCGAATTCGGGAAAGTCGCCGAGACGCTCAGTCTCATCGAGCGTACACAGGTTCCGTTAATCGGTCCATTAGCATTGTCGCCTCAGTTGTCTGATCTGCCCAATCTGTACATCTTCTATACCCTGCCAGGGTTTGATGTTCAATATAAGGTTCTGTTCGACGTTCTCGTGTCCCACATTCGTCCAGCGGGGGGTGTGGCTCGCCCTCGCGTCGCCATCATCCAACCGAAGCGTACGGCTATCTTACTGACGGTGCTGACGTCGTCGCGACGCAGGACAGTGGATATTGTAGTGGAGTATGAGTATGTGCGGGGATCGTTCGATCGAGTCGCAGTGGGCGAGCAGCTGCATCAACAGTCGATCGATGCAGTAGTGTTTATCGGTGATGGAGAAGACTTTGTGGCTCTCGGCCAGGAGTTGGATCACCGACATCTTTCACCCATGGTGCTGGCGTCAGCCGGTATGGTTGGCCATCGGGCTTTGGATGTTCCTCCGAGCGTACGCACCAAGGTGCGGCTTGCTGTCACGCTTCAGCCGCCAACTGAGCAGGATCGCGATCAACTTGAGGCGCTCGCTGGGCGAGATGAATTATATAACCTGGGATTTGCCAGGATGGCCAGGGGCGCAGCCTCCATGCTGAGCGACGCGCTGATGAAGATCGGGCGGCGCGTGAACCGAAGCCTGCTCCTCGAGGAATTTGAACGATACCGTAACGTGGATATTGGAGAAGATTTTCAGTTGACGTATGGACCGCACAGACGAATCGGGAGTTCCCGGGTCCGCATTTTTCGCATCACACCGGAGGCGCCTCATTTTATTCCAGTGACTGACTGGGTTGTCCCGCAGGACTTTCAATAGTTCGTCCTTATTTTTCTTAGGCGTATCATTTCAGATCCACCTTGTATCCAATTCGATACCACATTTTTGAAATACAGCGATCAGCTTACGCCTTCTCTGTTCAACGAATTGCGTAACGCATCACTCCTATGGCGGTGTTTTGGCATTCTGAAATCATTGGTAGTGTGTGGCACTAAGTTTGCTTCGTCTTAGCTCATGGTATTGCTTCGGCCGAGATTGAGTACAGACTTTGAAAAATGTTCATGAAATATAAGAGCAGGGAAGAGATCATCTTAATTTACTGCTGTGAGGAGGTTTGTTATGCGCCAGTCAACATCTACCAGAAGCCAAATCGGGCGAGTGTCTCATGCGAAGCGGCTCAGAGAGTTGGAACAGGAAAATGATCTGCTCAAGCTTCTGTATTCTGATCTCCTGCAAAAATTCTCAGCGATGAAGGATGGCCTTACGAGACGCGCAGGCGTCTGTTAGGCAGAGAGAAGAAGAGTAGATGGACACACAGTGTTATTGAATGTGATATTTTGCCATGCGGTATCGCAACGTGTTGCGGGTCATTTTGAGGAGGCGGCTGGCTTCTGAGACGTTGCCGGAGGTTTTTTCTAGCGCTTCTTCGAGCATCTTTTTTTCCATTTCCTGAAACGAGAGCCCAAAGGTTAGCAGGGATGGATTGGGTGCATGATTTTGGTGATTGGCTGTAGGAGAAGTTGTCACGGATGTCGGTAAGTGTTGTGGTTGGATTACGTCTTCTTTACAGGTAATGGTGAGCCACTCCACGACATTGTGCAGTTCCCGGACATTGCCAGGCCAAGTATGTCTGTGAAGAACGGAGAGAGCTGCTGGCGAGATGGTCTTGATGCGACATCCTCGTTCCTTTCGCAGGCGCTCCAGAAAGATCAACAGAATCGGTTCAATGTCATCGAGCCGTTCACGCAAGGGCGGAATGCGCAGTTGATAGACGTTCAGCCGATAGTAGAGATCAAGCCGAAACCGGCCGGCTTTGATTTGTGCCAGAAGATCCTCGTTTGTCGCAGCGATGATACGGATATTGACTTTGTGGCTGCGAGTGTCGCCCAGCGGATCGATCGTGTGATTTTCGAGTACACGCAAAAGTTTGGCTTGAGCCACCGAGCTCATTTCACCGATTTCGTCGAGAAACAGCGTCCCTCCCTCCGCCAGCTGGAACCGTCCTGGTTTGGCCCGTTTCGCGTCGGTAAAGGCTCCTGGCTCATAACCGAATAACTCCGATTCCAAGAGATTCTCGGGGATACCGGCGCAATTGAGTGCGACCAAGGGACCGGCGGTTCGTGGGCTGGAACGGTGAATGGCCTCAGCAAACAGCTCCTTGCCGGTGCCGCTTTCCCCTGTAATGAGGACGGTGGCATCGGTCGATGCCACCTCTCGGGCCAGTTGTTTCATCAAGTTCATCTGTGGCGAGACGCTGATGATGGAGGCAAACGGATCGTGCGAGACGGGCGAGAGTGGAGGGGGAGAGGGATGGAGCACCCGGACAATCGCGGCCTGCAGCTCATTTGAACGAACAGGCTTTGTCAGATAATCGGCTGCGCCGGCACGCATGATTTCTACTGCCTCCGTGACCGAGTGCTTATTACCGATCACGAGTACGGGTGTGGGCGGTGTCGCCTGACGCGCGTATTCGAGCAAAGGGGCTATGGTATGGCGGTTGCCCTCGACGATCACCAGAGTAGGGGAAGCCTCTGCCCAGAGACTCAGTCCTTCCGATACGGTGGCAGCTTCAACAATATCGGGATGAGGAAAGACCGCGCGGAGGATTTGCTGCAGCTCGGATTCTAAAGAAACCAGGAGGAATCTATGAGGGTTCATCGGAGTGCTCCATGAACTAGCCTCCTATCGAACCGTGAAACTGTTTCTAGCCTACACCTCTTTTCGTGAAGAAAGAAAGTGGCGGTAAAGGCAATTGGCTATAGCTAAGCCCACAATTAGTGATAGCCTCTCACGATGTCGTCGAGGGTGGCTTGTTCCTGATACTCCCGGCGCTTCTTGAGGGCGGCGAAGTCATGCTCGATGGGATTGAGGTCTGGAGAATAG
>JAOUHJ010000136.1 GCA_029865225.1 Nitrospira sp. | reverse complement strand
CGAAAAAATGACGCCGAGCAGAATCGAGATCCCTTTAAATGCTTCCGAGTGGGATCCCGGCAGGTACGGATAGGCGATAACCAATGCAAAGGCGATGGTCACCAACCGCAGCATGCGGAATGTCGGCATCGCCCAATCTGGATCAAATCCGCCGAGCAAGATCGTCCCGTGTTGAATGCCAATGAAATACATCTTCAGCAGCTTGAGCGTGTACCGGATGACGATCGCGAGAATGAGGAGAAAGATCAGGTTTGGCACCGCTTCGATGATGGCCAACCCCATAGTCTGGAGTGGGTCAAGCACCAGCCACAGGAGTCTCGTCGAGAGCGTTTTGGTCCAGGGAAACAGGCCGAGAACGAACTGGCTGTAGACGAAAAACAGTACGAGGATGAGAGACGTTTGTAAGAGCCTTTTCGACGCTCGGATACCGTTCCAGATCCCCTCCGATTCCACGATCCGGAAGATCTTGACGTGCAGGCCCTCCACTTTCGCTTTTGTATCGTTTTTCCAGCAGCTGGTCCAGGCGCCTGAACGCCAGGGCTAGAAGATACACGGACAGCGAGAACGCGGCAGTCGCACCCACCGCATAGAGCGCATGAGTGTAGAGAATCTGCGGATTCCTGTCGCGCCGGTAGGCGTCGACCCCGGTTCTGATACGGTTTTGATAGGTCTCGACCAGAAGTTGACGTGATATCCCTTCGATCTCTGCATCGGCTTCGAAAACCATCACCACAAGTTCGTCCGAAAACTTGACGAGGGAGCGGTCCGTTCGTTCTTCGACCCGAAGGGAGTCCAGCGGAAGGCTTGTGTTCGAGGCGATGCCGCGCAGACGCTCTTCGATGAGGCTGGCCCGTTGCTCAGCCGGAAAGGCGCTGAGCCCGCGCACCTTGAACAGCACCTGACCGTCCAGCGTCACTGGGGCCAATGGAGACATCTCCGCGGCGGCGGTGGGCGGCGGGCTCGTGCGCTGTTCGGCGGCATACGAGACGTCCAGTAGTGTGACGACAAGCAACAGCGCGAGGGTGCACAGGCGGAAGGGCCTGGAGTTGATGGTGGAACCCGCATGGAGCCATGAGCGAGGAAAGGACACGTGTGTAGACAAAAGGAAGACCATGGTAGACCACGAACTCCTGCTGTTCTGCTGCGGCGCGGGGCAGACGATACCAAAGGCAGGGACGCCTTGCAATGTCGGGGATGGTAGGTGCGTGAAAAATCCAGGCTCTTTGGACCTCGTATGGGGGATGTGCCATGTCAGCCGGCCTTGCAAAAGTAGGGCTGGCGTCTGCAGATTCCACCCGATCGACGCCGATTCTATTAGGTAAGTGGTGCGGTGCGAGCACGCGAATATCTCAATAGCGCGCTGGCGGCGCCTTTGTCGTACGAAGTGGAATGGAAGCCGCTCAATCCGGAACCTGTGCAAGAGGCACAAGCTCGCGTCAAACAATGGCGGGATCAGCAGGCCCTCTACTTGCCGAATTCCCCGCCCGACAAGATCGCCGAACTCAAGGGGTCGTTGGACTATCCGGTGTTAGGTTCACCAGATCATCGGTGACAACGAAGCCAAAAAGTTCCGGAAGAGGACTAGCGTTCGACCATCCTCGCGGATGAAGATATGGGGCCCTCATGCGAACTACGCGGGTGATAGGAAACCCATGAAGCTCCAAATTCGTGAGGGGGCGAAAACTTTCCAAGCCGGTGATGCCTTGATGATGGCCTCTTGGAAGGATCCGGCGTTCGATACCAAATAACTGGCATTCTACTATGTGCGTATGCTGGAGATTCCGATCACTCACTAGACAGCAGACAACGTATGACGTAGTGTTCTTCCGGTCAATTTCCGTAGGAGGATGAAAATGAATAGCCATAGGAGATTCAAAATGAACAGCCCAATGAAGTGCCTTTCGCTCCTGACAACGGTCACGGTCTTGGTCGCCTGTTTGGTGCCTGCGCTGCCGGCCCATGGCAAAGAGGTCGCCCTCACCGACGCCCAGGTCGTTAACTTGGTGCGCCGCTCCTACCACTACGTGGCCATGTACAACATCATTCACAAGTTTGCGCTCAAATTTGGCGATCGGTGGAATGCCTGTGTAGCCGATACCCAGCTCAAGGACCATACGACGCGCGAGATTGCACGGCCCAACAACGATACCCTCTATATCACCTGTCTAGTGGATGTGCGCAGGGATCCGCTGATTCTCGAGATGCCGGCCTTTGACTCGAAGTATGTGTCGTTGATGATCACCGCATACGATCATTATGTGAACATTCCGATGGCGACGAGCCAGGGGGATTTTGGCAAGCCGGCAAAGATGCTGATTTATTCCGCCCGCACCGAAGGCTACGACGGTAAACCCGTCGAGGGCGTTGATCGTCACTTTGAGGCCACGGGCGACTTTGTCTCCGTCGTGTTCCGCGTCATGCCGCATGCCAATGAACCGGAACGGTTCAAACGCATCATTACGCAAATGCAATCGGTCAAGCTGGTCACCTTGTCGGAATATCGCGGGGGCAAGGCGAAACCGATCAATGACATCAAGTTTCCACCCGTGGGCAAAACGGATGCCGATATCTTCGGCAACAACCTGTTGCAGGTGATGCAGTTCGTGTTTAACCACACCACCTTCGACCCGAAAGACAAGCTCGACCAGGCCGTGTTGGCTGCCTACAAACCGCTCGGTGTTGTGCCGGGGCGTAAATTTGATACGACGAAAGTGGCGGCAATTGATGGAGCCAGATTCCGCAATACCACTGAGCAAATTGCTAAACAGATACTGGCCAGTACCAGCACGCCGGAATTCCGAAAGAAATTGTTCACCGTGTTCTTGCCCAAGGGCCAGATGATCCTGGATGTACTGCTTGATCAGTCGGTTATAGGTCCTATCGGGATGCCGGCGAGCCAGGCGCTTTACCCAACCATTGAGACCGTCGATGGCAAGCCCATGAACGCCATGCACGACTATGTCATCCGCATGGCAGCGAAGGATTTGCCACCGGCGAAGACCTTCTGGTCGGTCACGCTCTACGACCTCAAGAACGGCTTCTTTATTCCGAACGAGCGCAAGAAATACAGCGTGGGTGAAAACGCCGGGATGAAGCTCAACAAGGATGGTGGCATAGAAATTTATATCGCGGCAGACAAACCCGAAGGTGTACCTGAGGAGAACTGGCTGCCTATTGAGCGTAAAGACGAAGCCATCGACGCAATCCTGCGGCTGTATATTCCCGATATGGAAAAAATGAAGACCTGGCAAACACCCAAGGCGGAAATGCTGAAGAAGTAGAGCTTCGGCGCCAATATGAGAAAGGAGAATACGATGCGAAACGTCAGCTTGATCAGAGCCGTTATCTGCACGATGACGATATTCGCCTCGATCGCATTCCCGACGGTGCAGGCAAAATCTTCCGTGACACCCGAGGAAGCGCGCGCCATCGCCAAGGAGGCGTACATCTACGGCAATCCGCTGGCGGACAGCTACCGCATTCTATACGGTACATTCGTCGATCAGAAAAATCAGGAATACAAGGGTCCCCGAAACCAGATCCACAACATCGCGCGTGTCTACACCTCCGACGACAAGGCGGTGCAGACCCCCAATTCCGATACTCCTTACAGCTGGTTGGGGCTGGACTTGCGCACCGAACCGTATGTGCTGACGGTGCCACCGATTGAAAAGGAGCGTTATTTCAGCATTCAGCTCATCGAGCTCTACACCCACAACTTCGATTACATCGGCAGCCGCATGACCGGCAACGATGGCGGAAATTTTCTGATCGTCGGGCCGAACTGGCACGGCGATGCGCCCAAGGGCATCACCAAGGTCATCCGCTCTGAAACCGAATTGATGATTGCCGTCTATCGCACGCAGCTGTTCAATCCGGGCGACATTGAACAAGTAAAGGCCATCCAGGCCAAATATGAATTGCAATCCCTCTCGGCGTTTCTTGGTAAACCGGCACCGAAAGCCGCACCCGCGATCAACTTCATCAAGCCGCTGACGCGGGATGAGTTGACTAAATCGCCCAAGATCTTCCAGCAATTGAATTTCGTGCTGCAGTTCTGCCCCACGCATCCCGACCGCAAGCGCAAGGAGCTGACAACGAACTACGATGCGACGTTCATTGGCGTTGAATTGCCCAAGGATGTGTCCGCCGCGTTGGGGATCGTGATAAGTGAGAGTTGTATGCAGACAGGACGTTCACGTTGTGAAAATCGTTCAATGGTCACTCAGCCTACTGATCACGGTCCTGCTCCTTACAGTTGCCGCGTTAAAGGCCGAGGCGCAGGAATCGAATTCGGAGTTGGCGAAGAAAACCCAGAAGTTTGACGAAAGGGTTTTAACGGTATTGCGGCCATGTCGGGGAGAACGCGTGGTGATGTGAAGAAATGTTGTTCAAATCGTCACAACATGAGGAAGGAGATGGAACCATGAAGCCGATGAAGATGATTGCCTGTGCACTGGCATTCGCATGCCCGGCATCTCTGGCAGCAGCGCAGGAGATCCTGCCGTTTTCGTCCAAGCCCTCTGGCAGCAGCGCGGGGCGCACGATACAGGATTCGGTGTACAGCCCGCTTCCAGCGAAGAGCCGCCTGCCCAAGGACGCGCCCAACATCCTCATCGTGCTCATTGATGACGTCGGGCCTGGACAATCGAGCACCTTCGGCGGCGAGATCGCGACACCAGTGATGGATCGCATCGCCAAGGCAGGCATCACCTTTAATCGCTTCCACACGACCGCAATGTGTTCACCCACGCGTGCCGCGCTACTCACGGGGCGGAATCATCATCGGGTCGGCGCAGGCCAGATTGCAGAACTGGCCAACGACTGGGATGGCTACTCCGGGGTTCAGCCCAAGACCAGCGCCATGGTCGCTGAGGTGTTGAAGGACTATGGCTACCACACCGGGGCGTGGGGTAAATGGCACAACACGCCGGCCGAGCACACCACGGCTGCGGGCCCGTTCGACTATTGGCCTGCCGGCTACGGCTTTGAGTACTTCTATGGGTTTTTGGGCGGCGAAGCGTCGCAGTACGAGCCGAACATGGTCCGCAACACTGCGATCGTGCACCCCAACACACCGAAGGACGGCCGCCCCTACCACTTGAGCGAAGACATCGCGGATGACGCGATCAACTGGCTGCAGCAGCACAAAGCCTTCGCGGCGGATAAGCCCTTCTTCATGTATTGGGCCAGCGGGGCCGCTCACGGACCACATCACGTTCCCAAGGAGTGGGCAGACAAGTACAAGGGCAAGTTCGATGACGGTTGGGACAAGTATCGCGAGCGGGTGTTCAAGAACGCGAAAGCCATGGGGTGGATCCCGCAGAACGCTCAGCTAACCCCCCGGCCTGAGACGCTGCCTTCGTGGGATTCGATTCCCGAGAGCGAGAAACCGTTTCAGCGCCGGTTGATGGAAGTGTATGCCGGGTTCGCCGAGCACGTGGACGCCCAGGTGGGCAGGATCGTCGATGAGGTTGACCGGCTGGGCTACGGCGACAACACGCTGATCTTTTACATCTGGGGTGACAACGGCGCTTCGGCGGAGGGACAAGCCGGCACCATCAGTGAGCTGCTCGCGCAGAACGGCATTCCCTCGACCGTTGACCAGCATATCAAGGCGCTGAACGAACTGGGCGGCCTCGATGTGCTCGGCTCGCCCAAGACCGACAATATGTATCACGCGGGCTGGGCCTGGGCCGGCAGCACGCCCTACAAATCCACCAAGCTCATCGCTGCGCACTTCGGCGGCACACGCAATCCGATGGCGGTGCGCTGGCCGAAGAGGATCAAGCCAGATGCCATGCCGCGACCGCAGTTTCACCATGTGAACGACATTGTCCCGACCATCTACGAAGTCGTCGGTATCACACCGCCGAAAGTGGTCAATGGCTTCCTGCAGGATCCGATCCAGGGTGTCAGCATGGCCTATACGTTCGACGACCCGATGGTCAAGGGCCGACTGCACACGCAGTATTTTGAGATCATGGGGAGTCGCGGCATTTACCACGATGGTTGGTTTGCCGGTGCACGTGGTCCGCGGGAGCCGTGGCTTCCAGGCATACCAAAAGGATTTTATGACGAACAGCGACGGATTGCGTGGAACCCCGACCATGACAAGTGGGAACTCTACAATCTCAACGAGGACTGGTCTCAGGCCAACGACCTCTCTGCCAAGATGCCCGAGAAACTGGCGCAGATGAAAGACCTGTTCAGCATCGAGTTCGCCAGGAACCAGGGCTTTCCGCTCGGCGGCGGACTGTTTGTCCCTCTCGTGCGACCCGACTTGAGGATTGCGCCGCCATACAAGGAATGGACGTTTGCGAGCGCCCTCACGCGCATGCCGGAGTTTGCCGCGCCCGCGCTTGGCAACAAGGAGAATCTGGTGACCATTGATGCCGAAATACCTGCCGGCGCGACCGGTGTACTGTACGCGCTCGGCGGATTCTCCGCGGGGTTGAGTCTCTACATCAAGGATGGCGTGCTGTCCTACGAGTACAACTTATTCGAGATTGCGCGCACGCGCATCAAGGCGAAAACCAAACTCCCCGTCGGCAAGGTGAAGATCGAGGTTGGGACCAAGTATGTGGTCAAGAAACCCGCCGGTCCGCTCGAAGTGGCCATCATGGTGAATGGCCAAGAGGTCGCCAAGGGCCAGGTGCCTATCAGTGCGCCGCTGGGGTTCACGGCGAACGACTGCCTCGACTTCGGCACCGACCTCGGTTCGCCTGTGTCCACCGAATACTTCGATGATGCGCCGTTCACGTTCAACGGCAAGATCGAGAAAGTCCATGTGAAGTACGTCGAGTAGAGAGGAGCCCATGCGAACGAAAACGGGCCTGATCATTGCGGCGAGACTCACCATGCCCAGATCGTCAAGGGCTGGTGGATGCCAAAGGCGTGGTGCACGAGTAGGTCTACGACGTGATGTGCTCGGATCGCCGCGCCATCACTGACAACCACCGCGGCGATAAGCTGGTCGGCAACATGGTGGACGTCGAACAGGCCACCTCTATAAACAGCATAGGCGATGCTTTGAAGCTCGGTTCGGTCGCATCGTTTTGGGTCATCGAGCGCGTTGTGATACTGGTGTTCGGTAGGGATGTATAGACGTATAGAAGAACGAATTGATAGTATCGGCGACGGTCCAGCTCAAGGGTTCGGATGATACGCTCTGATCAAGGCCAGGATCGGCATGCGGAAAGAAAAGGAGCGATAGTGATGAAACGTCTTGCTGCTGCATTCGTGGGATGTCTGTGGGGCGTGGCGGTTGGAGTCTCGGTCGGAGGGGCGGAGGAAACCGGTGGGGCGCAGGCTGATCGGTGGTCATTTACGCTTGCCCCCTATGTCTGGGGGACCGGATTAAAAGGGAACATTAGAGCGTTGCCTCCGCTGCCGAGTTCCAACGTGAATGCTTCGTTCGGGGATATCGTGGAGA
>JAOUHJ010000135.1 GCA_029865225.1 Nitrospira sp. | reverse complement strand
CCACCGAAGGTCGCGTTGGTCGCAGCCATGCGCAAGTTGCTGACTATTCTCAATGCGATGGTGCATCATGGAACTCCGTGGCGATCTGCAGTGGTGCAGGGGGCTTGACATTTAAGACAGTTGCTCGTCTCGCTGCGTGTCGCGGAAATCGACATGCGACCGCAGGACGCCGACGATGTACTCCAGCCAGAGGGTGTCCTCGAGATACGAAAGCATCTGCCCACAGAGCTGCGCCCGGTCTTGTTTGAGTTCTAGTTCCCAGCGAATCCCATAGTCCTGCCAGTCGAGTCGTTCCTGTGCTTGCATCTGGAGGCGCTTGTCGTAGATCCGAAGGAGCGTCTGACTCTGTCGACTGCCGAGATAGACCGTTTCTCCAGTGGAGGTCCCCTCATGGATCAACCCCGACCAGGTCTTCTGCCAACATTTGGCTCGAGTGACACACTGCCCCGCTGCTACCGCGTCTTTGATGGTGGTGAGGGACACGGAGCTGGCCCGATCATCCAGGGCACAATCAAGGCGGGTGAGGTGCCCATGTTTATTCAGCACCCATTGCAGGACGGCTCGCACTTTTTCTGGTGGCCATTGGGCGACAAGGCCACCCGACAGATCAACGTGGACTTCGCCCGGGTTCCGGTCGACGCCGGTTCCGAGCTTGCCAATCCCGCGTCCGGTGCTCGTCGTGATCCAGACAAACCGATAGCCTCGGAACCCACCTTTCACCTTGGTCCAATCGCCCTCCAGGACCTCCATAGTCTCTCGCGAAGAGGCCGTGGGGATCGTGAACGCAAGCCAGTCGATGGTCAGGGTGAAGGGGGAACTCATAGAACGAATAGAATCCTTGTAAGGAGATGTGTGGTTTGCGCCCCCGTCTCTACCAAACGGGGGCGGCGCTGGCCGTCCGGCTCGCGCCGGACGGGACAGTGCTTCCCTCCGATTGGTGAAGGGGCATGACCTGTGCTGTACCCTTTCTGTTGAATTGGCTCTCGCACCTGGTTCAGATTGAGGCGCATCATCCGCTCGATGTGGAGCACCGGAAGAGGCCATTTCCAGTAGGCACGACGGCAAGACACGATATGAAGTTTTAACACTGCAGTGGGGTTTTGGATCGTCACCCAAACGCTCTTCATAACCGTCCTTTCCTGACGCATGGCACGAGCCGACCCTACCTGGATCAACCCGTCAGTGGAAGTAGCCCTCTTCTGTCCTGGAAGGGTCAGGAGAGGTCAGGAGGGGACAGGAGTTCTGCGTGTGAGGCGCCACACGGGTGATTGATCATAGATGCGCCTTCGTCTTGAATGATCTGTAAGACGAAGACGCACGACTCAGCATCACCGCTCTAGACGCAAGGATGCGCCGTTTGTAAATTGGAGGTAGGTCTAAGTTGGACGAGTCCGACGAGCCTGATTCAGACAGAACCATCGGCAACGCATCGAACATTCATGAGGTGTGGCCAAGGATATTATGGCCCTAGTCCGAATGGACCTATACTAGATCTCGCATTTTACAGGGCTTTTCTACTAATTGATACGAAGCGGAGTTTCCAGAAGTGCGTATTCCCCCTACGAAAAGGGGGGGGGAAATCGACCGAAGTATACGTATAGTAACCCATATAATATTTGCACCTGTACACGAAGGTCCAAGAAATCGTACTCCCGTCCCTGTTCACCGCCTATATAGAAAGAGGGACTGTATGGATCAGGTTGCTGCGCGAGTAAATGGTCCCCTCCCGCTTATCACCATAGAGAAGCGGGCTCCCCAACACTCCTCTGCCGCCTCATGCCACACGTCGTCGCCTAGAGACCTGCCGATGACGAGGCGTCATAAGTACCGAATGATCGCGTTGGCGCTTGTGCATGTCTATATCGCATTTCATATGATTGCCTGGCATATCTTTGGGATAGAGATCTGGGGCAAAACTGCCATGATGGGTGTCCCCTCGCTTGCCAAGGGGACCATCAATGCAGCCTCGATCATGGTGATCTTGATCCTAGGATCGATTTTAATTTTTGGACGTGGCTTTTGTGGGTGGGTCTGCCACATGCGTGGTGCGATCGAATTTGCTGATTGGGCGCTTCTTAAGCTAAAGATTCCTCGTTACCAGAAAATCAGGGACAAGAACCTACTCATCAATACGCCCCATCGCTGGCTGCTTAGAATTGGGGCGTTGTTTGTGCTCTTATTACCGGTCATTATTTTGGTCCACAACACGGGCTTTCAGCCGAAAGTAAGTGCAATGACACCGCCTCCGCTCGCCGATCTTCCTGGCTATGAAGGAAAAGCATTTGCGAAAACTGCCTGGTTCAACATTGATATCAACCCAACCTGGCATGATTTCTTCACTGCATTTGGCTTGGCCCTATTCATTCAGTTCACCATGAGTGTGGTCCTCAACCTTCGCTATGGGCAGGGGGCGTTTTGCCGGGTGCTCTGTCCCTATGTGACGCTGATGGTTCCCCTCATGAATCGGTCTCCTTTGCAGGCGAAGATCACCCGTGTAGCCCAGTGTACGGGATGCCGGGACTGCAGCAATGCCTGCCCTCAGGGGATCGATGTGAGTCGGGAAATTTGGCATTTTGATGGAAAAGTCACGAATCTCGAATGCATCAAATGCTACGCCTGCATCGATGCGTGTGATGACAATGTATTGAGGGATACCGCGCTCCCGGCCGTTCCCCAAACGGATCGGCTCAAACCTTATGAAAAGCGCCCCTGGCAGCAGGAGGTGGTCCGAAAGGATGGCCTGCTCAGCAATAGTCGGCACATGCAGGTGTTCGAACCGTTGGGCCCCGTCGCTGATTTCGTGTCGCTTATTGTAGCGTTGGTGTGCGGAGGCATTACGTCGCGCTTCGGGGGGTTCTGGTTTTACCCCGGTGCCATCCTGTCGTTCATTGTATTTCGGGAGTGTTGCCTGTTTGTGACGAGATGGGTCTCGGAGATGCGGACACGGTCAGCCGTTGCGTCCGGTAAGGTGTGAAATCGAATTGAAGAAGGAGGGGGCTATGGCTACAGTTTCTGGAGCGAAGGGATATCTGGGAGTACTTGGAGAGTTTATCGAGTTTATCATTGAGAGAAAATCCTATTGGCTGGCGCCTCTCATCTTTATCCTGTTGCTGTTAGGGGCACTGGGTTTCTTCCTTGAGGGCAGCGTGCTAGCACCGGCGATTTACTCGATTTTTTAGCCTAACAAGGCTCAGTTCTCCCATCGCGTCAGGCAAAAAGCTGGCCCGATGCGATGGGGTTTTTAGAGAAAATAACCTCGCGGCCATCTGGCAAACTATTTTATTGTGTTGGAGCAGACGGTGTTGGAAGTCCAGGATGTTCAACGTAATCTGCTGAGAATCAGAATGCGGTGCCGCCTGTTCTGGGTGGTCGTGATTGGCGGGTTGTTGATCGCACTCATGCTTTCCCCCATTAACTATGCCGTAGCGAAGGTAGTAGCATTGATGTGGATCATCTTGAGTATCGCGACGTGGATGTCTCCCATGATGGCTCATTGCCCTAGCTGTCATAAACCATTTTATGAGGGATGGTTTCCCGTCGGTCTGACCGTGATCAAGTGCGAACATTGCGGCGTCAGCCTTGCCGAAACGCAGGTGGAAGGGCAGGCATAGGCTCTTCGTATTGCCCAGTAGTCTCCGGTGAAAACGCGAAGAGCCTCGGATTTGGTTGCAGTGGATGTGACACTGCTTGATCGACTTCGAATCCCATGAACAACACGGCCGATCAAGAGCTACACACTGGCTGTCAGCAGTCCCTAACTCGGGCTGATAACAAGGTGACCAAGGAGCGCCCTCTTCTCCTACTCCTCATAAGCCTCTTCCTTGGAGAGGTATCGATTCTCGTCATGGTCATCGCCATGTACATGAATGGCCACCGTAGTATGACCATGTTCCTCTCCAGCCAACCAGGCAGGGTGTTTCTTGCAGCTGCGGGTACGTTAGGCCTAGCCGCGGGCGGGATCATTCACCAGTACGTCGCCAACCATCGAACAAACTCCAGAAACTTCGCTCTGACACTAGGCATGAACCTCTTCATGATCTTGCTCATTGTGCTCTCGGGAGAGATGGTCGTTCGGCTCGGCACAAACAGTTCCAAAGAGGGCGAGCGGTGGCGATGGGGAGTCCTGATGCCGAAGGTTTGGGAGCAGGTTGCATCGACTTACGGACAGCTCGTCGATCGGGCAACCGGTCGTTTAACCTACATGGTCTACGACGATCTTATGGGGTGGACGATCGGACCGAACAGACGAAACGTGAGCGGTCTCTACTATTCCAGCTGGGAAGGGATCCGTGCTCCTCGTGAGGGTGTGTCATACGCCAAATCGACGGAGAAGACCAGAATTGCGCTGGTAGGAGATTCCTATACCTTTGCAGAAGATGTGGCATTTGAAGACTCGTGGGGATATCAACTTGAAAAGGAACTCGGTGCAGACTTCGAGGTCTTAAACTTTGGAGTCGGTGGTTATGGAGTCGATCAAGCCTATCTCCGGTACGAGAAGGAAGTCCGCCAGTGGAATCCAACGGTGGTGATCCTGGGCTTCCCCTCTTCAAATGTCGAACGGACCATGATTCTTTATCATCCCCTCTCATCGGAATGGTGGGACTTTCCGTTCTCAAAGCCTCGTTTCATATTGAGAGATGGAAAATTGCAGCCACTCAATGTTCCTCCTCTCCCACCTCAGGACCTGTTTTCCCGACGATCCATTGAGGAGGTGCCCTTCTTGGAGTACGACCGAAGTTACAAGCCAGCCGAATGGCAACCCAACGTGCTGCACTGGTCCTACCTCGCTCGAGCGGTGATGACCCTATTTCCTCCCGGTGGAATCGACAGACCTGAGGTTTCAGATGCCACACTAATATCGGTGAACGGTGCAATATTGCGGACCTTTGTGCAAACGGTAAGAGCTGCAGGCTCGATCCCCATTGTCCAGTTCTTTCCCCAAAGTAAGGAAGAATTTGCCGGGGAAACACAGCTGGGACTCAAAGTATTGCAAGAGGCGGGCATTGACTATACTGATCTCACGCCTTGCCTGAAAAGTATTACGCCAACAGACCGGTTTGCTCCAAAGTACTATACTCATTATTCGGCGCAAAGCAATGCGAGGGTTGCACAGTGCTTGGCTCCGGTAGTTCGGGAAGCCCTCACAATGTCACTCCCCGCAGTACCCCAACGATCTTCACGGAAATAATCCCCTCGTAGTCTCAGCCCTCTGAACAGTGTGATCGTCTGAAACAAAGCGCATAAAATCCCAGCAAGTACACAAGCCTTTTGGACAGGATGATGCAGGGTATGTGGATGTCCGTATGGTTACTCTTCGGAAATTCGCCCCTAAGACAACGACGATACTGAACGTTCCACCTGATCAAACCTCATTCGAGGGAATTCACGGTTTCGCCGTAAATCCCGAACTCGCAGGCAATTTAAGCGGATCTTCATTGATTTACATCCCCCCATTCCCTATCGATCAGTCACGGCGCGATCAGCTATCCCCGTGACTACCGACTTTGCAACCTCTCGGGTGACGACTATCCGAAACTTTTCCTTCAATGGTATTTTACAGAGAGGATGATCAGAAAAGATCCGGTGTTTGTACCCGTGACCTGGTGAGATCGCCGCGGTAGAGAGTAAGTTATCTGATTTCTCCCTACTCTTCTTACCTCGATATCATGGCCTCCTTCACCATGAGTTCTGCAACCGAGGCAAGCTGCAAGCTAAATAGCACGTCACGCGTGCTAAATTTTCGCTAAAAATTCCTCTAAAGGCCGAGCCCCATAGGAATCAATGAAAACAGTGGAAACTGCCTAAACGCACGATACGCCGAGAGAAACGGGGAAACCATTAAAACACAGAGTATTTAGCTATTACTACCTAGCTCATTCCTAACCCGCGGGGGCCGATGCCTGCGAAAATCGAACCCCTATGTTCCAATACTCAAACCGGTCGACTCCGGGACAGGAGAACTTGGCGTCAGAACGTGTGCTAATTTTGTGCTAAAACTTTCTCTAAATGCCGAGACCCATTGGAATCAATGAAAACAGTAGAAACTGCCTATTAGCTCGATACATTAAAAGAAATGGGGAAACCATTTGAAACACCGAGTCTTTAATTATTACTACTTAATCCATTCCTAAACCGCGGGTCGTACGTTCAATTCGTATCGGGGGCACCAAACTTCGCTTGCGCGTGCCGACCGCTCACTATCGCTTTATTGTAATCCTTGCGGTCGGATAAACCCCTTCGACTTTCCGTTATTTAATACCAAACCAACCTTGGGGTGACCCGCACGCTCTTAGTCCAAGGCAACTTGCCCCGGCTGTTTCATCTACCACCACCCTTTCTTTGTCCCTTTTGCATTGTGACCCTCCTAATCAATCTCGTCCCATGTATACAGAGCTCTCTATGGAGTAGTCGTGCTTAGGCATCGATGCCCCTCTAGCCATCTTCTGTGGTGACTGCCTACAATTCCCGTTCTCGCACGTGGCGATATCCATTAAGGGGGGGGGCCATGCATGAGGATGCGTTGGTTCAATTGGCTGGGATTACTGATGTTGATCGTCGGGGCCGCTATTTCAGAGGCGGTCTTTTTTGCCGCGTCGGTCGAATTCGAGTCCTTATGGTATATCTCGATAGGTTACGTAGTCGTCGCGGCCATACTATTTCTCTGGCCCAGTTCAGCGCCTGAGAAGCCCTAAGTGACCGACCTCACCAGACGGAGCTTCATGCGCCTCACAGGGTCCAAAACGATGTGGATTACCGGATTGGTCGTGGGAGTGTGCCTCCTGGGATATATTGCGAGGAGCAGCTCCGACACCACGCCACCGATAACAGACGAGTTGCTTGCCGAGGTCATCCAGGACTGGCACACCACCTACCCTTCTTCACAGCGGTTCGAAGTACTGGCTTCGTTCAACTACGACGCAGTCTTGGATAAGACCACGGGGCTGGTGTGGGAGAAGGCTCCCCAAGCAGAGACCTTGACCTATAACGAGGCCCGTCACTTCTGCGCCAACAGGGTGGCTGGCAAGCAGAGAGGTTGGCGGCTCCCCTCACCCATCGAACTGCGCAGCCTAGTGGGTCCCATTCGTGGCCTCTCTCGTCCCCATCTTCCCCCAAACCATCCATTCCTTAACGTCCAGGCCACCTCCTATTGGGCGTTGGTATCGGAAGCCGATCATGGGCCCTACGGAAGGTATGTCGACGCCTTTCTCGGCAACCTCCTCAGCTTGGTGAAGGTCAAGGCGTTCAGCTTCCCGGTCTGGTGTGTCCGTGGGCCACTCACGGCGGAGGCGGATGGAGATTGGGAGAATGAGAGGAGCGATTCCGACCGGTATCTCGCGTACTAGCCATCATGCGACGAGTTATACTCGAAACTTGTGTATGAGGGGATAAAGAGGGTGGCGTATTCTTGATGATTCTTCGGGTCATCAACCTTTTTGCAAAGGAGTGAATACGCCGTGAGTACCCATACAGTAATTGGGTTCG
>JAOUHJ010000036.1 GCA_029865225.1 Nitrospira sp. | reverse complement strand
CTAGGTCCTGCGTGCTAGCATTCAGCGTCTTGTAGGTTCGAACGCCGTTGTGTTGCCTGACGCACCGATGGCAAAGGATACGCCTACGTGGAACAAGCGCACATTATCTGCCCAACACTCTCAACGGCGGCGGCCTATGACCGCTGTACGACCATTCGAACACGTTTGGGCTGTACCGATCTATTTGGGGTTTCCTGGCGCATCAGTCCCTGCCCGCTTCTCCTATCCTCCGACGAACTCCAGTTTTTTAGAGCGTTAGGTCCACATCTCCTATCATTCTATCGAGGGCTCAATCGCCTCTACAGCGAAAGCGTCAAAGGCCTCCAGCCTGCGTGGGTTGCCGCATACCTCGATCAAGGAAAACCGGAATCATTAATACAGTACAGCCGGATGAAACGGTTTCGCGACGAAATCCCGGCCGTCATTAGACCCGATGTCATTCCAACGCAGGACGGCATGGTGATCACCGAGCTGGATTCCGTTCCCGGAGGCATCGGGCTGACGGCGTGCCTGTCTCAGATCTACCATGACCTTGATGATGGGCATTCGCAGATCATCGGAGGGCGGGATGGGATGGTTCGGGGCTTTGCCCGCATGCTGCGATCATATCAAGCCGAGCGTGCAGGCTGTGTGGCCATCCTGGTGTCCGAGGAATCCAAAGACTACCGGCCGGAGATGTTGTGGCTCGCCGAACAACTCCGCGAGGAAGGACTCTCTGTCTGGTGCGTCGAGCCTCGTGAGGTTCGATTTACGGAGGAAGGGTTACGGCTGGATGCCGACGGGCACGAGCAACCCGTTGCCGTCGTCTACCGCTTTTATGAACTGTTCGACCTCCTGAACATCCCCAAAGCCGAACTGATCCAATATGCCGCCAAGAAGGGGCGGGTCTCCGTGACTCCTCCCTACAAACCGGCACTCGAGGAAAAATCAGCCTTTGCCCTGTTTCACCATCCCATCCTGCGTCCCTTCTGGGAAAAGGAACTTGGGGCCGAATGCATGCTCCAATTGACCAGGGTCATCCCGAAAACCTGGCTACTCGACCCAGCACCGCTTCCGGCCATCGCCACGATTCCAGACCTCTATCTCGGTCCTCGGACCGTCGCGCGCTGGAGCGATCTTGAGAACGCCACGCAGAAGGAGCGCCAGTTCGTCATCAAGCCATCGGGATTCTCAGAGCTGGCCTGGGGGAGCCGAGGAGTGTCTGTCGGGCATGACCTCCCACAAGCTGAATGGGGCGACGCGCTGCGCAACGCGCTGGCTTCTTTTCCGACCACTCCTTACATCTTGCAGGCATTTCACAAGGGCCGGTTGTTCGAGATGGATTTTCTGGATGAGGGCAAGGCTGCTGTCGTTCGGATGTCCGGCCGCGCTCGGCTCTCTCCCTATTATTTTGTGTCGAACGGAACCATCGAACTGGCCGGCATCCTGGCGACCGTCTGCCCCGCCGACAAAAAGGTACTCCATGGCATGAAGGACGCGATACTGGCGCCTTGTGCCGTTCAGACCAGCTGAGATCCCCGGACAAACAAACTGCAAAAAGGCCGTTTCACTTTCTTCGTTTTCCTGGTAGCCTTAGGTCACCGTGGCACTAACTCTCTTCCACGTCGACTGGTGTCCTGACTGTCACGTGGTCCGACAAAAACTGAGTGTCCTGAAAATCTCCTATCAAGACATCGTCGTACCTGACAGTAGGCGGATGCGGACGCAAGTCTACGATGTGTCCGGCCAATATTATGTCCCGGTCCTCAAGGACGACGACCTGATTCTGACGGAGACGGAAGACATTCTCAATTATCTGGATACACGATACGGGACAACCGGCGTGGGCGATGCAGCCTCGACACAATTCGAGTCGCAAGCCCGTGCGATACCCGACACCCCGAACGAAGACGACGACCACCCTTCCTGCCGGATCAACTGATCAACAAAGGACGATTCATGGAAGAATGGAGACAAGTCCTCGCCCGAAGTATCGTCAAACCGAAAGACTTGGCGGAACGGTTTGGGCTCGACGAGAAAGAGGTTGAAGCGATCGTCGGCCCATACCCCGTGCGAATTACTCCAACTGTACTTGAGACCATCAAATCCCCGGGAGATGCGATTTGGAAACAGGTCGTGCCCGATATGGCGGAATTGGACGATATTGCGGCTGATGATGATCCACTAGAAGAGGATCTCATGAGCCCGGTGCCCCATCTCGTTCACCGGTATCCGGACCGAGTGCTCTTGATGGTGACCAATCAATGTCCGATCTACTGCCGCTTCTGCACAAGAAAACGGCTGGTCGGCAAACCCGGCTTCCTCAAGAAGGGTGAATTGGACCGCGCGATCGAGTATCTCCGCGAACACCGGGAGGTGCGCGATGTCATTCTCTCCGGCGGCGACCCGTTGCTGCTCCCCGACCACCTCCTCGAACGGGTCCTGAAAGGGCTTCGAACGATTCCCCACCTGGAATTGATCCGGATTGGGTCTCGGGTGCCGGGAACCTTGCCTGAACGCATCACGCCCGCACTGTGTGAGATGGTCAAACGATACCACCCGATCTATATGAACCTGCATTTCAACCATCCCGATGAACTCACGCCTGCGGTCAAAGCCGCCTGCGGCAGACTGGCCGATGCCGGCGTGCCATTGGGCGCGCAGACCGTGCTCCTGAAAGACGTCAATGACGATCCTGAGACGATGAAACGTCTGGTCCATCAGCTCCTCCTTGCCCGGGTAAAGCCCTATTACCTGTACCAAGCCGATCTGACCAAAGGAACCAATCATTTCCGGACGACCGTGGAAACAGGCTTGAATATCATCAAAGCACTCCAAGGCCATACCAGTGGAATGGCGGTGCCCCATTTCGTCATCGATGCACCAGGCGGCGGCGGGAAGATCCCTTTGTTACCGGATGATTATTTGGTTCATCTGGACGAAGATGGGGCTGTTCTCCGCAACTACGAGCATAAATCGTTCCTCTATCCTCAGCCGAAGACCGGGTCGGGGCGTGAACTTCCAATGGTGGGCGCCCGATCCTCGCGTGAGGCTTCGGATGAGGAAGCCTACGTGGCCTGCAGTGACAGCTATCCCGATCGAGACGGTTTCGCTTCGTGGGGAAATAGCTGTGGCGGAGAGTCGGACGACCTGTGACCACACGATCTCGCCGGTCCGGCATTCTCCCCTTTCAAGATATCAAGCGCCTGATCGCGAGTCGCGCCGTGACGTCTTCGCCGGCCATCGAAGAACGACAACTTCAACCGGCTAGCCTTGATCTCCGCTTAGGGTACAAAGCCTATCGCTTGATCAGCAGTTTCTTACCCGAGCTGTCGGCCATTTCTTCTCGACTCAACGTGTTGGATTTTTATCAGTCTGATCTCGTCATGTACGAGATGGACTTGACGGATGGCGCTATTCTTGAAAAAGGCCACGTCTACCTGGTTCCCTTGCTGGAACAACTGGCGCTCCCCAAGACCATTCGCGCCCATGCAAACCCCAAGAGCACGACCGGGCGCTTGGACATCTTTACCCGCGTGGTCACGGACCTCACCGCGGGATTCGATGAAATACGAGCCGGTTATCGAGGCCAATTATTCTTGGAAATTGTCCCACGCTCCTTTGCCGTCAAGGTACGTACCGGGCAATCCCTGAATCAGGTCCGATTCATCTCCGGTGAAGCCGCCGTTTCAGACCACGCACTGCTGTCTCTCCATCGACGGACTCCGTTGCTCTACCAAAACGGCGTGTTACTGAACCCGGTCAAGAACGGCGACTTTCGTGCTGACCGCGGCCTGTTCCTACGTATTGATCTGGCAGGATCGGATCGAGGGAAGCGCCAGGTAATCGGTTACCGAGCAAAAAAGAATAGTCATGTCATTGACCTCGCGAAGATCAGTCATTATGCGGCATCAGACTTTTGGGAACCGCTTCCCCGTCATCGTCACGACAGCTTGCTCTTGGAGCCGGAGGAGTTCTACATCCTCGCCTCAAAGGAGCGCATCCGTGTTCCAGCCGGCTATGCGGCTGAAATGGTGGCCTATGAGGCGGCCTGTGGCGAGTTACGAACGCATTATGCCGGATTTTTCGACCCAGGATTTGGGTACGGGTCGAAGGGAGAAATCAAAGGGACACAAGTCGTGCTGGAAGTTCGGCCCCATGATGTGCCATTCTTAATTCATGACGGACAGACCTTTTTCAAAGTCGTCTATGAGAAAATGATGGGCGTTCCGACACAACTCTATGGATCGGGCTTGGGATCATCCTATCAACAGCAGACACTCACACTGAGCAAACATTTCAAGGTCTAATTTCATCATGGCTCCATCTGATCTCCCGCCTTCTCACAACGACCCGGTGCACTCCACTCCTCCACCCCCATCGAGTGGGCGGGAAGGCGGAAATGAACACCAAGTCCACGTCATCGGCCTGATGATCGGCACCGCGCTGATGTTCATCGGCTTTTTAAATATCTTCCTCTCCATTAGCGGAGGGTTTGAAATCAATGAGGTGCCGTTTCTCATTTATTTTGGAGGATTGACGATCTGGGCCAATGCGGCGATCGAAACACCCAGCATTCGGTACGGAGTCATGGGCCTGGCCGTCACATTAGCCCTGGTCCTGTTTCAGTATGGCGAAGTGTTGTTCTGGCATAAGCAGATGCTCTTTTGGGGCACCATCATCATCGTGATGTACTTCATGTTCGTCGAACCGAAGAAGCCTGCACCGTGACCTCCAGGGTGACGATCTCTGTCATCATCCCCACCTTAAACGAAGAACGAAGTCTGCCACAGAGCCTTGTATGTTTATCGGCCTCAGCCCCTACCGAGATCATCATCGTCGACGGCGGCAGCACAGACCATACCCTTGACCTGGCTCAGGACTTTTGTGCGCGCAGGACGAACGCTCGTGTCATCACGGCGCCACGGGGGCGCGCATCGCAAATGAATGAAGGGGTAAAGGCCAGTCAGGGCACAGTCCTCCTCTTCTTGCATGCCGACACCCAGTTGCCGCCACACACCGAACGAATCGTGGAATCGGCCTTGGCCAGCCCGACCGTGGTGGGTGGGCGATTCGACGTCCGATTCGATAACTCTTCAGCCTGGAGCCAAATCATCAGTGCGTTTATGAATCGTCGGTCCCGACTGACCGGGATTGCGACCGGCGATCAGGCCCTTTTTGTCCGACGAGAGGTATTCGAGGCGCTCGGTGGGTTTTCCGAAATTCCCCTGATGGAAGACATCGAATTCAGCAGACGCCTCCAGCAAGCCGGTCGCATGATGGCACTACGAGACACCGTCGTTACCTCATTTCGACGGTGGGACACACAAGGCCCGCTGAGAACCATTCTCTTTATGTGGACGCTGCGCTTCTTGTACTGGGCAGGCGTCAGCCCGCATCAACTGGCCCGTGTCTATCACGCGGTGAGATAGCGCATGGCGATGTCTCCTCAGGGCAATCGGACATCAACTAGCAGCACTGCTTTGGTCATCTTCGCCAAAGCTCCGATTCCTGGCCTGGTCAAAACACGCCTCTGTCCACCATTGACTCCCGATGAAGCCGCCACGCTCCATGGCAGTTTTGTGATCGACACACTCGAACGCACAAAAGCCGCTATTGGCAAGCTGAAATTGCCCATGGATCGCTACCTTGCCTGTGCGCCATCCTCGGGTCATGTGTTCTTCAAAATCATGGAAGAACGGCAGGGGGTGAAGTTGATCGATCAAGTCGGAGATGACCTCGGCGCACGGATGCATCATGTCGTTGAGACAATGTTCTCTCGTGGCTATCGCCGGACACTAATCATTGGAACCGATGTGCCGACCCTGCCGCTTGAACATTTTCGACAAGCCCTCACGCTGCTCGACAGCCACGATCTCACCATTGGGCCGGCTCTCGACGGCGGCTATTATCTGATCGGGATGAACAAAACGGTCCCAGAACTCTTCGCGGACATGCCCTGGTCGACGGATCAGGTTCTGCGACTCACGCAAGAGAAAGCAGCCGTGCTTGGACTTAAAACGGCTTTGATTCAACCCTGGCGCGACGTGGATACATTGGACGATCTTGAAGCATTGATCGAAGAGTGCACGACCGACAGCAAGAAACCCAAGAATGAGCGAGTCTTCTCAACCCGCACCTCTGGAGTACTCCAAGCGCTCGCGAAACGACTTCGTTCAAGAACATGACATCTCCACTAGCCGTTGGTACGAGGGACTGTATGAACCAGCATATTGCATTGATCACCGGAGGAGCGAAAGGTATCGGACGAGGGATTGCCCTCAACCTTGCCGCCCAACAATCGAGAATCGCCATCTGCTACAGAGCCAGCGAGGCAGCTGCACAACAGACCGTCCAGGAGATCAACCAGCGAGGAGGGCAAGGGCTGGCCATTCGCTGCGATGTCTCGGATCCCGCGGCGGCTAAGGCTCTGGTATCACAAGTCGAGCACGAATGGGGACGAATCGATGTCCTTATCAATGGTGCCGGTCCCTACCACCGAATCAACCTGTTCGATGAAACGGTTGAGGGGTGGAACGAGATGTTCAACGGTAACCTGCATCCCATCTTCTACCTCGCTCAAGCTGTTGCCCCTGGTATGAAATCCCGCAAGGCGGGCCGGATTATCAGTTTCAGTATGGCCAATGCCGATCAGATGGCAGCGCAGCCTGATGTCACCGGCCATTACATCGCCAAAGCAGGCGTACTCATTCTCACGCGCACGTTAGCGAAGCTCCTGGCTCCCTATGGGATTACTGTCAACGCTATTTCTCCCGGCTTCATCGACTCCGGCAGCGCACCACCTCAGGAACTTGCGGCCATGACGAAACGCATTCCTGCTGGGTACATCGGAACGGTTGATGATACGATTGCCGCAGTCCGCTATTTGCTCAGCGAAGAAGCCCGGTACGTCAATGGCGCGAATATCCAAATCAGCGGAGCCTGGGGAATATGAAGAGATGGAACGACATTCAGGTTATTTCCTTGCTCACTGAGCGCGCACCCGGAATGATCGTACTTTCAAATCAAAGGCTGTGCTCGCTCAACGTGCGCAGTGGAACCAACCTGAATCTCGTTCCTGAGAGAGGAAAGAGAGTGGCGGTGCTCGGTCATGCGCGCAGGTGAGGCCAACGTACTCACCTCGCAAGAGAGGGTGTCGCACTGTGCGAACTAACCTAGATGCCGTTCTTGGGAGACAAGACAGCTCAGCAAAGGGAGGCATACCGATGAAATCGGATCAGGGACGTGAGGCGCATAGACGGTTCGTCCAGGCCCTGCAGCATGAACACCTGACCTGTACAAAACCGGGATGCGGCGGTGCGATGGAGGTGGTCGATCACACGTTACATAGTGCACGCATCAAGACCTACGAAGCTACTTGTGAACGGTGTCACACCGTAGAGCACATCACGGGAAAAGAAGAGCACCACCCCTCTTGGGATGTGGCCTCGATCACGTTGATGGCAGAGTCACACCTCCTCCACGATCAACCAACCTGCCCCTTCGATGAGACCCCCATTACCTTTGTCTCTTTACCCAACCCCCGTCGGAAGGCTCGCTATCGCCTCTTGTGTTACTACTGCGGCCGACACGCAGAAATGAACTGGCCGCCCCCGGAAGCCAAACGGTAGAGGACGGAACCTTATATTCTCTTGGGCTTGTGCAATGTTCAGCTCGATCCTCCCTTTGTTGGACACACACGTATGAATAAACGAAAACTCCTCGCGAAAGCCCTTACCGGCTCCAAGAACCTTCGATTCGCCGAAGCAGTACGTCTGGCCGAAGCCTTTGGATTCCAACTATCGCGAGTGAAGGGGAGCCACCATGTGTTTGCCCACCGAACCTTACGGGAGTTAGTGAATCTGCAGGAAGTCGGCGGCAAAGCCAAACCTTATCAAGTCAGACAGTTGCTTGATCTGGTGGAGAGGTATAATCTACGACTCGAAAGCGAGTAGGATCATGAAGGATTATCACATTAATATATTCTATAGCGAAGCAGACAAGGGCTATATCGCGGACATTCCGGACCTGGAGGCTTGCTCTGCCTTTGGGAAAACTCCAGCCGATGCCTTGAAGCAAGCGCAACTGGCCAAGAAAGTCTGGCTGGAAGCAGCTCGTGCGGCGGGCAAGCCCATCCCCAAACCTCGTTACCGACCTGTCATCTACCAAACCGGATCGTAACGTTGCTTCCGCAGTCATTCGCGTGCGGGACAGTGACGGGGCCCCGCATTGTTCAGCGAGGGCTGATCGGCCGTCATGCCGCAAACGTATTCTTGATGAACTCCGCAAGCCGACGGAAGTAATCCCGCCCGCCGACGACATAGGTGTCGTTGTGATTGGCTCCTGGAATGCTGAACCACTCCTTGGGCGGTTTCGCTGCCTCGTAAACTTGGCGTCCCAGCTCAACCGGAATGATGTCGTCCTGCTCGCCATGAATGATGAGTTTGGGGAGTGACAAGTGTGGCATACGATCGATCAGTCGATATTCAGCTCCAAGGAACCAATGCATGGGGAGGCCACCATAGTGAACCTTGGCCACTGCCTCAATGGAAGGGAATGACGACTCGAGAATCAGGGCCGAGGCAGGTCGTTGGGTTGCGAGTTCACCTGCCACAGCGGCTCCAAGCGACCGCCCGAACAGCACAATTCGTTCGGGGCGAATCTTCCTGATTTTCGTGAGATAGTCATATGCTCCAGTGGCATCATGATAGAAACCCTGCTCTGTGGGGCGAATAGTCTGACTCTTCCCATATCCCCGGTAGTCGAACAAGAAGACCGACAATCCCATCTGGTAGAGCAGCCTCAGATTATCGAGGCGATTGATGATGTTGCCCGCGTTGCCATGGCACCAGAGCAAGACGGGACGGTTGGCGGCTGCTTCAACATACCAGCCGAAAAGCCGCGACCCATCAGTGGCCTGAAACCATACATCTTCCAGCGGCAACCCAGTCAGCCTTGCCCAGTCTCTATCCTGCCATGGCTCTGGGTAATAGACGAAGAATTGATCAAGCAGGCTCATCGCGCGAGGATAGCGGAGTGGACTCCGAGAAGAAAGAGCTGGCGATCTACACGCCAGACGCCTGACTCAACAAATCAGAAGTAGGCTTGCACACTGAAGAGAACACGGTGAGGGCCACCGGATTCTAAGGACAAGTGATGAAGCCATCTTGGATGGATGAGTATATGTCAATGAATAGCCGTCCACACTATAGTCGCCGAAAATACCGCGATCACTAATGCAAGCGCACGTTGTACCTTGACCGGATTCACAGAGATCACACGTCCACTACCGACTACTGCTCCGAACACCACCCATATGATGCCGATCGGAACGACCATGCACGCAAACAATGCCGTTGTAATCAAATAGACTTGCATGTTGTCGAATGCCTGTGGCGGAAAGATTGTGGAGGCAAATAGCAGCCCTTTGGGGTTTAACATCGTTGTCACGAACACGGTTGCTGGTCCAATCGCCTTTGACCCTGATATCGGAGGCTTCTCAGCAGACATCCATAACTTGACGGCAACATAGAGTAGATAGCAGCTACAGACAACACGCACTATCATGCTCAACCACGGATAATAGTTCTGCATCGAGGTCAGAAATATTTCCCATCCCAATATCGCAATGAGATAGCCGGCAAGCGCAAATCCGATCAGAGGGAACGCTTCCCGCGAACCACGTCCCAAACCGGCAGCGGCAAGCAAGGTATTCGTGGGGCCAGGAGTTAGGAGTAAGATGGTTGTGCTGAGCACGAAAACGAGTGTAGGGAAATCAGAGGTCATGGCGAAGGACGATGGATCGGTGAGTCATGAACATCGCGGCGGCCATCCACCATCCTGATCCAACTTCTGTCTGGCCAGGGCTCCGGATGATATACAAAGAAACCATCAGGAAAGCTCATCCTGTGCTTGCCAAGAATGTTCGGTATGTCGCACAGTTCCAGAAGATTATGACAGGAGTGGTGAGCCGATGCGAGGTCTGTTAACGAAGTTTTTCGTCGATCTTGTTTCCTGCCTTCTTCAGACCTTCAGCGGTCTTCTTGGCAGCTTTGTTCAATTTTCGCTCGATCTTTTCTCCAACTTTCTTTTCCTTAAGTTTTGTCGCTGCCTTGGTCAATCCCTGCTCAATCTTATTCCCAACTTTCTTAGCAGTGTTCCCAATCCGTTCGGCCACACTCGGATTGTCGGCTGATCCACTCTCGGCCAACGCGACCGAACCGAGCGGGATCCAGAAAGGCAGAAGCAGCCAGACCACCCAGCGCGAGTTTGACCACATTCGCATGTGCACCCCCAAGCTTTTTGAAAGCATAGCATGAATCAACTGACCCGTCTGAATGGCCCTTATGCCCGCGATTTTTCTTTGCAAGGCAGCGTCCATCATCGCGATTCATTGCCCAGTGCTTTCAGCTGATTCAATCAATCCACAGGCCAAATAAATCGGGCTCTGGCATATAATGATGCATTACACGCCAGAGCCCGCTCGAATACACACCCAACACTCGCTGCCCAGAGGTGGATGCCGTGAAGACACTTACTTGTTCCCGACAGCTGTCCCTTCAACCTTAAAGATAAATCCATCGAGTACTGCAGCCCAGAACCATCGCTCTGAAATGGTGACATCTGTCACCCTAGTACCGCCTGCTTTTGCCGCCGCTTCGCGCATGGCATCTTCGAACCTAGTGTTTTGCTTAATTGGGATAAACCCAAAAAGCATGAGACCGACAGCAGTAGCCTCGGTCTTACCCAATTCTTTCTCGTTGGGGCCGATAGGATCACCAGGGAAATGCAATGATGTTGATTGGCAGGCCGCCGTCGTCAGACAGAGCAACAATCCAAACACCAGTGTAACCTTTCTCATACGTCCTCCTTTCGAATAGAAAATGGTCTACCTGTTTCCAACGGCCGTGCCCTGAACTTTAAAGTTATACCCATTTAAGACATATCCCCACCACCAGCGTTCGGAAATGGTCACGTCGGTCAAACGATTTCCACCTGCTTTCGCTACTGCCTGGTTATACGCATTGACGAATCGCTCATTCTGCCTGATCGGAATGACCTGCAAAACCATGAAGCCCGTACTGTGACCTTCAGTCGGGCCAAGTGATTTTTCGTTGGGACCAATTGGAGCGGTTGGTATCCGAACCTGTGTAGAATGGCACGCAGTAGTCGCGACCAACAACAGTGTGCCTAAGAGCAGACTGGCGATTTTCATGCATTCCCCCTTTGTTTAGACGAAGAGCTAATGTTCGCTAGGGAGCGCAGACTAGCAGTTTGAACTATTACGGTCAATAAGATGGCCTGGAAGTTTTTGGGCCAGAGAGAGACGGCTCTAGCCCCAGCAACACCTCTTCGGTATACTGTTTATCCTTAACCTAAACTCCAAATCACCGGCTCCAACTATGCCGCTGTCACAGAGAGACACCACCCTCCCAACTCCTTGCGATGTCCTCGTTGTCGGAGGTGGTCCGGCCGGATCAACGATTTCTGCGCTATTGGCCGAAAAAGGCTGGAATGTGCATGTACTAGAAAAAGACCGCCACCCGCGGTTTCACATCGGGGAATCGCTGCTCCCGCATTCACTGCCAATGCTTCAGCGTCTCGGCGTGCTGGGGGATGTCGAAAAGATCGGCATCACCAAATACGGCGCTGAAGTCGTGTCGCCGTACCATGGTCGCTCTCGGACCCTGTATTTTTCAAAGGCGCTCGATGGATCCCAGCCCTTTGCCTATCAGGTGAAGCGTGCCGAGTTCGATAAGATTTTGTTCAACAACGCCGTCAGTAAAGGCGCGCACCTTCATGAAGAGGTCAAAGCGAAAAAGGTCGAGTTCCGCCCAGGCTCCACGCACCTGGTGCAGGCGGAAGACCGGGTGGGGCAGCCATTGGCGTGGGAGGCCAAATTCGTAGTGGATGCCAGCGGTCGTGACACGTTCCTATCCGGCCAGCTCGGCGGCAAGCATCGGAATCCCCATCACAACTGCGCCGCCATCTTTGGTCATTTCGAAGGAGTGAAGCGCCTGCCCGGCATGGACGAAGGCAACATCAGCATCGTCTGGTTCGACCACGGTTGGTGGTGGATTATTCCCTTCAAAGATGGCACGACCAGCGTCGGCGCGGTTTGCTGGCCCTCGTACATCAGCAGACGGAAGGGATCGCTAGAGCAGTTCCTTCAGGACACGATCGCCCTCTGCCCGCCGGTCGCGGAGCGGATGGCCCAGGCCAGTCTCATTGGACAAGCCTACGCCGCGGCCAACTATTCGTATCGCCGGGAAACCATGCGGGGTGACTGTTATCTCATGATTGGCGACGCCTTTGCCTTCATTGACCCGGTCTTCTCCAGTGGCGTGCATCTGGCCTTGAACAGCGCCACGCTAGGCGCAGACGTCGTGGATGCCTCGCTCAGAGGCGCGCCCGAGTATGAGGCATGCGTCAAGGAGTTCGAGCGGAGCGTCCGGCTAGGCGTTAAAACCTACTCGTGGTTCATTTACCACTTCACGCAACCAGCCTTCCGCGCCCTGTTCATGTCGACTGGCAGCATCTTCAAGATGGAGGAAGCTGTCCTCTCGATCCTGGCTGGTGATGCCTTCGGCAGATCTCCCACACGGGTTCCCATCCTCTTGTTCAAGATAGCGTATTATCTCGTCTATTTGTTCAATTTCCGCGAGAATTGGACGGCATATCGGCGGCGGATCACTGGAGTTACTCATACCGTCACCGACGTCACGGACTACGCTGTCAATCAGCGGAGCTGATCCTGCAGGCTCACGTGGGGCATAGCGCACAGCAACCATCCTGGCATTCTGAACGCCGTTTCGTGAAGGTGCCGACCGCTCTCGACTTCACCTTTGTAGAGACAGACCAGCTCGAGGAGTGGATATCTACCTCCTCCTCGTACCCACTCGCACTGATTTCGTTCGGCGCATCTATTCCAAATTTGCCACCCTCAGTGAATTGCCCCACCCTGTCCATTGATCTGCCCCAGCTCACCGAACCAGCCAGAGTGGAAGTCTGGGCCAGTGCCAAACCGGTGAGGATGATCCGAAACGATAATGTCTCTGTTGCAATGAACGGCGAGGTGGCCGCCGCGTTCCTCTCTGTGAAAGAATCCGCCGGAGTGGCGTTGGAGATTACGACCTACCACGCCTATCGCAGCCTTCTTTCCGAACTTCGTGAACTCGGATATCCGTACTTGTGGCGCGCATGGAATTATTTCCCTGCAATCAATGATCAGGAAAGCGGGTTGGAACGGTACCAACGCTTTTGCATAGGACGCCATCAGGCCTTGCTGGAAGCGCTTCCAGACTTTCCTGCCTCGCTCCCAGCTGCTACGGCAGTCGGCACAGCATCCGGCCCGCTGCAGGTCTATGCGCTAGCCGGGATCTACCCGGCGAGACATCTCGGGAATCCGCGTCAAGTGCATGCCTACGAATACCCTGAAAGCTACGGGCCGCGCAGCCCCTCCTTTTCTCGCGCGACAATCGCCCAGGTAGATGGGTCGGCCCAATTATTTCTCGCTGGAACGGCTAGTGTTGTGGGCCATGCCAGCCGACACGTCGATTCTTCAAAAGCACAGGCGCGAGAGACCCTGGAAAACATCCAGACACTGCTCAGCCACGCGCAGGCCACAAGTAATACCGGTTCGTTCGTTGATCCGGGCAACGCACTCTATAAAGTCTACGTTCGCGACGCAGGAGACCTCGGAGAGATTCGCCAAGTAATCGAGAACACACCCCTTGTTCACACACAGATTTTTTTTCTGCATGGCCATCTCTGCCGACGCGAACTCTTGGTCGAGATTGAGGCCATCGTCACCTCGGACTCAGGATCGGCATGCTGCAATTCCTCAGGCTGAGACCTCCCACATAGTTGCCCTACGTCTCGCCCAACTGGAATCAACTTAGCAGCACCTTGACTTGAATCAAGCGATCGTATTATGAGCAGGTGGGTTGCCACGAATCACACTTAGCGACAGGAGGGACAGCAATGACAAGTAAAGTTCCCGGATGGATGGCAGTCGGACTCGTTCTCCTATTCTTGAGCGGATGCAGAGGCGGTGCACCAATCTACGAAGTGAAGAGCGCGCCAGTTCCCAGCCCATCTGGTAAGGAGCTCACACTGGAGCTGGTTAGGAAGGAGATCATGGCAGCAGGCGTCGCCGCAGGATGGCAGATGACGGACGCCAAACCTGGGGAGTTACTCGCTACGTATAACCTTCGCAGTCATCAAGCTGTTGTCACCATTCCCTATACCACCAAGAACTACAGCATCCTTTACAAAAACAGCAGCAATCTCAAATACGATGCTGAAGACAAAACCATCCACAAGAACTATGCAGGATGGATTCAACGACTCGACGGTGCGATTCGCTCACGGTTATCCGCCGCTGGAATGTAACTTACTCGAAGACAGAGGCGCGGCGACAGCGCCGCGCCTCGTCCGGATAACGTAGTACATTCTCCACTTATCATTGGCTGAGAACCTAAGCGCGCTTGCACCTCACATCCGTACTGTGAAGAACGAGGAGAGGCTGAACATTTTGGTTGAGACAACACAAAGATTGTCTCTCAATTCTGTGGGACAGCTGCTGATGGAGGTTCCTCTCCCAAGAGCTCAATGACGTCAGCAACCAACTTAATTGAAGGGGCGCCAATGAGCCCGATAAAACCAAAACCGCCTCTATCCGCGGTCACATTCGAAAAGGCAATATTTTTCCCCGCCGTGCTAATTCCTTCCTTATTCAATCTTTCAAGCATATCAGCCTTGGCATCAGCCTCACTGGGACTCATAAAAGGAATCCAGAGCAACTTGAATCCTGTGTCTGTTCCTACTGCCCCTGATTTCAAGACACGATGCTTGATCCTTACGAGATCCGTCGGTTTGACAGCCTGAGCGGCAAACGAACTAATGAACGGTCTGCTACAGCCAACTGGAGCGGTCAACAGAGCAACGCACAGAATGCCAGTCACAAAGAACCACCTCTGCCTCATACTATTCTCCTTTCAACACAACGTTGGTCGTGAAGAGATCTACCCCCTCTTTGCAATGCATAAAGGCTGCACCCGCATGTCAGATTTCAGGAGTATCGTCAAGGACCGACCTGGTAATCGAGCTGGAATGAACCACTTGCAGACTGATTCGTAGGTGCCTCAGATGCAGCAGGTTTGATACCGCCGCCTACTCTCCCTTGGTAAAAGATGGAACCGTATATTGTATTTCGGAGGATCTCAGCGAGATCCAAAGTCCCCGTAGGTACAGACCCCTGGAAAGCAGCTTCCAGGCCACCATTTGAGTAATCCTCAAAATATCTACCAAGGGCCGAAAGTGACTCGGGCGAGGACCTGAACGAGGTGTGACCGTGATCTCCACATTGCGGCAATTGATCCCTCGTCGTGCAGCTTCGATCAAAATTTCACTCTCGAATACGAAGCTTCTGGTCTTGTCAGCCCTGAGACTGACCGTGCGCAACAGACTCGCCGGATACAGTCGAAAACCGGATTGACTGTCCTCGATCGGTAAGCCCGCTGCCCAGTTGATCCAGAAATCGGCAATCCTGTTGGCGACATACCGAGAAACCGCTGTTTTCCGCTGCTCGCAGCGACGAGCGCCGATCAGGAATGCCGTGGGATGCTTGGCTGATTGATCGAGAAACAACGGGATCTCTTCCGGGGCATGTTGCCCATCCGCATCCAGCGTAATCACCCCGACGGCCCCCTGTGCCATCGCATGGTCGAATCCTCGTACAAGGCTTCCAGCCTTTCCACAATTCGTCTCGTTACGCAAGACCGTCACATCCAGAGCAGCCAGCACTTCGGCCGTCCCGTCGGTTGAACCGTCATCCACCACGACCACATTGGTACACTGAAGTCTCGCTCGACTTGCAACATCCCGCACGGTCGCCGCTTCGTTGTATGCTGGAATAACGATCCAGTAGTCCTGAGCGAAGTCATGCGGAGCCATCACGCCATCCCTCCATTGATACCAATCACCTGGCCGGTAATATACCCTGCTTGCTCCGAAACCAAAAATGATACGAGATGCGCGACCTCTTCCGACGTCCCGGCCCGTTTCATCGGAACCATCGATTCAATCTGCCCCTGCGAGAAGGTCTCCCTAATAGCGGGGGACTCAATCAAACCCGGCGCCACCACGTTGACCGTGATGCCACGTGAAGCCAATTCTATTGCTAATGATTTGCTTGCTCCATGCAACCCAGCCTTAGCAGCGGCGTAGTTTGTCTGGCCACGATTGCCTATGACGCCGGCTACTGACGAGATGGACACGATACGTCCCCAGCGTGTGCCGATCATCGGAAGGAGGAGCGGTTGCGTCACATGGAAGAATCCATTGAGCGAGAGATCGACAACCCTCGTCCACTGTTCACTGGTCATACCGACCATGGGTGCATCGTCATGGATACCTGCATTGTTCACAATAACTTGGATCGGTCCATCCTCAAGAAGCATATCGAGCTTGATTCGTGTCGCTTCACCATCCGTAATATCGAAAGAAACGATCGACGCCAATCCTCCACCCATCCGAATCTCTTCCACCACCTGTTCGGCAGATGCGGTATGCTCGCAGGCATGCACAATGACAGCATGCCCATCTGCAGCTAAGCGATAGCAGATTGCCGAACCGATTACCCCGCTTCCCCCCGTTACCAGCGCACGTTTCTGGCTCATGGCTGCCTTGATTTCAGAAAAAGCGAGGCTCGTCCAGAGATAACGATCCGGCCTCCCGATGAAATGGCGAATTGATACATGAAACTTTGCGTATCAACAAGCAGACACGCGGCTTCAATTATGAGATCAGAGAGACACTCGTCCAGCCGCTCTATGCCAAACACCACGTCGCGCAATCCCCCGACGTACCCGATCACATTATCCCTCGAACGACTCTGATCTCGTAACCCCACATGAATTCCCATCGCCTGAGCGGCATATTCCAGACCTGCGACCGCGTCGAGGCACGCATCACGACGCAGCGGATTTGCCGGGTCGCGATGCGATCGCGTCTGGCAGCGTATCGTCGTTTCATCCCACGCCTCCACGCTATCGATCAGGCACATCGCCCCTCTGTGAGGCAGAAATTCGCTCAGTTCGCCTTTGCTGAGGGTCGGCATGATTCGACATTCAGAATAAGCTGTTGGCAGTCAAGCAGATCAAGTCCTACGGTCCGTGAGCCGCCGACGGCAATCGCGCACAGCATGGGCAATGATCGGGCCGCCGGGTTGTCCAGTCGCAGTCGTTCCAAATCCGGATCAGGGAGGCTGCTAGACTTACGGCCGTTTGCCTTTTCGAGGCGCATCTGCACGATCACAGGTGAATCATCCAACGGCGGGGCTACTACAAAGGCGACGGCAAACCCTTCGGTAATCGGCCTCGCATTGTTGAGCGGAGCCGGCACGGCAAGGTCATACGAGACCAGCAACACCGGACGCTCTTCCACGCATACTATGGAGATCGCCTCCAACAATCCGGCGGCGAACGAATCGTCATAGCAGGACAGCGCGGTCGACGACTGCTGGCCTGCTGTGGCAATCCCCCAATATCCGGCGGCCGTATTATGCACCGATTGATGAAACAAGGTGGGAGAAACATGCCGGTCAGGTGTCGCGAGGACCCGGCAGAGTTGATCGAATACGCCCATCTCTCCTCCGGACGAGGCAAACACGGTGGGTACGTCGCGCGGATCCAGTCCGGACTGTGCAATGGCTTCTTCCGCGACCTGAACGGCCCACCGAACACAGTCGCTGCTGCGGCGCCGTTCGTTTGGAGGAAGGATCAACGCTTCAGGATCCGGCGTGTCTCCCGGCCGAAAGGGACGGAATCCGGCCAGCACCGTCCGGCTTGCATCCCAGCCAGCAAGGCCTGACGCGAGCAGCCCGATACCTTGTACCGCTGTCTTCATCATAGTTTCCCCAGGACGAGGCTGCAGTTGTTCCCACCGAACCCGAAAATATTGCTCAACACGCAGGAGAGCGGCCCGATCTGGTTCTCGCGAAGGATGCGGCTTTTCAATGACGGATCCACGCGCAGACAATTGAGCGTCCCGGGAATTACGCCATGCTCGAGACAAAGCGCTGAAATGACCGCTTCCGTGATGCCGGCTGCACCCAGCGTATGGCCGGTCCAGCCTTTGGTCGAGCTACAGGCCGGACGTGCGCCGAAAATGCTGTAGACGGCTTTGTCTTCGACCGAATCATTGGCCGGTGTCGCCGTACCATGCAAATTCACATACTCGATATTTTCCGGTCGAAGGCGGGCCCTTATAAGCGAATCGCGAATGGCGTGAACGGCCCCGGCCCCTTCCGGATGGGGGTGCGACATATGATAACCGTCCGTGCTCTCACCATAACCGAGAAGGGCCACGGTTCCACGCCCACCCACTCGCTCGCCAAACTCAAGCAAGGCATAGCCAGCGGCCTCGCCCAGCGACAGGCCATCGCGATCTTCGTCGCAGGGACGGCATGGACTGGCTGAAAGGAGTTGCAGCGCGGAGAAACCGTACAGCGTCGTATGACAAAGACTGTCGACGCCGCCCACAATGGCGGCATCGCACAAGCCGGCTTGCATCAACCGGGCAGCAGTGGCAAAGGCTTTCGCGCTGGAGGAACAGGCCGTCGAAATGACCATGGCCGGCCCCTGCAAGCCCAGACACGTTCGCGTAAAATGGCCCAGCGAAAACATATTATGGGTATATCGATAGCGTGCAGTGTACCGCCCTGGAAGCTGTCCCGTTTGCGGGTCGCGCGCGCGGTAGGCGTGTTCCGTTTCAAGAATGCCCGAGGTGCTGGTACCCATGACGACGGCGATGCGATGGGCCCCGTAGCGCTGTCGTGCTTCCGCCACCGCTACCGTGAAGCCGTCTTGCTGGAGGCCGAGCCACGCGAGCCGGTTGTTGCGGCAATCGAAGGGCTTAAGTTCGTGATCGAGCGAAAAATCTTCGAGCCCTGCCACTCGTCCGACATATGTTTTCAGTGTTACATCTTCGAAATCGCATGGTTTCAATCCCGATCTGCGTTCGCGGATCGCTTCCAGAACAGGACCAACTCCCCTCCCGTTCGCCGTCACAAGAGTGTAGGCGGACAGGACCAGCGGGGCCATAGGCCGGACATTAGGCAATATGGACTTCCTTCCGTGCTAGCAACCCGGCAAATAACAGGCAGGAGAGCGCCCCGCAGGCTGCGGTCATTCCGATCGCATGAAGCACGGGAATCTTAGAAAACGCCAAAACGCCGAACACGAGAATCGTCGTGGTGCTGCAGACAAGGAGCCCGAAATTCGTTCTGATTCGCTCCTCCTCTGTTCCTTCCGGCCGATTGAGAAACAGGGCGTAATCGAGTCCCAGTCCGATCACGAGCAGAAATGTCGCCACATGAAACAGAGAGAGCGGCTCTCCCGATCCCCGCAGCACGGCGGCAACCACCAACAGCGAGCACAGGATCGGGGCGAGCACGCGCCCGACAAGGATGATCGACCGCAATCCCAATCCCAAAACGATCGTAATCGCCGCCATACCCCACCCCAACAGCTGCACTGTTCGATCACGATAGGCCGTCATCAGCCGGTTCGACTCTTCCTTCAGGTCCACGTAACTCGTCGAGCCGTCTCTCCACTGCGCGACAGCGTCCGCCAACCGAGTCCGATCGACGACCCCGCGAAGCGGGACGGCTGCCAACCATCGATCCTGTTGCAGAAACAGTAACGACTCCAGCTTCATTCCAAGCATCGTTCCCGCGAAGGCGTCACGATCAACCAGCGTCTGGCTCCGAGCCGCCTCGACAGCAGCCAGGAAGGGGGTGAACAACCCTGGAGCAAACGGCAACCCCTTCAGAGCCTCCTCAAGATTCCGTTCAAGCACCGCTCGATCAGGCAAAGCGCGCTGCCGCTCCTGTTGTGTTCGATGGCTAGGCACGTAGCGCGACACGATATCGTACCCGGCCAACTCGCGGTCCTGCCGCAGGACTTCCAACCTCGTCATCACGACTTCGGCCTTTTGCAAGAGATCCTCCACGGTAACTCCCTCGACGACCAACAGATCCCTCACATCAGGGGCACCCAGCTCCCGTCGCAATCGCTGGTCCAATTGTTTCTTGTCTTCTGACAGCGGACTGAGGCTGCCCAGATCCTCCTGCCACAGGGGGGTATCAGACCATATCCAAGCCGACGTCGCAACAACAAGCACAAGAGGAACCAATACCGTCTTCTTCCCCGTAAGATCGACTCGCGACAATAAATCCATTCCAATCCCACTTGCCTTAAATCCAGGTAAGACGCAGGCTGGCAGGACCCATCGCGTGACAAAGGCCCCCGTCAGGATTCCAACCAACGCAAGAAGACCCAATTGCGCTAGGGCCGGATAGCCAGCCAGCAAGAGAGATGAAAACCCGATCGCGGTCGTGAGCGCACCCATACGCATCGTGGGCCAGATCGTCCGCATGACTGCCTTGGCGGAATCACGCGTGGTCATATGGCTGAAGAGATGTATGGGATAATCGTCCACGACTCCCAATAACGTGATGCCGAACCCTACCGTGATGCCGTGGACAAACCCAAACCACGCGTTGACGGCGATCATGCCGGCCACAATGCCGCTGGAAATTGGTATCAAACTCAGCAGCACCAGCGTCAGCGACCGGTAGCTGAAGAAAAGAAACAGAAGGACCAATACTGCCGCAGCCGTCGACAGCCACCAGGCTTCGGTCTCGATCATGCGCTGGATCTCGACTGCAAAGACACCCGGCCCGCTCATCAGCAGTCTAACCGTTGGATGCGCCGTCTGGACCATATGGTGAAATGCCTTTCGAATGACCAGCTGAATCGCCTCTTGCGCATCCACATCGAAACCTGCCGCACGAGTCTCAACGACGAGCACGGCTCTTGTGTGATCAGCCGACATCCACACACCACGATATTTTTCCGGCCTGTCCCATCCGCTCCAGGATTGAAGAATCCCAAGGACTTCTCCGGTGGGGTCGCCTGGAATAGACTCTTTAATCATGCTCCCCAAGGGCGAACGGAGGTCGTCAAGACGTTGTTGGAGCGCGTTGCGGAGCGAGGGTTCAGAAAATGTGTCTGCCGTGACGGTTCGGCTGAGCAGGTAGCGAACACTGGATAAGAGCGAGAGTTCTTCTTTGGACCACGCCTGAGCACCGTTTCCAACAAAACCGAACCGACGGTCGGCGCGAAGGGTATCCCCCAGCACCCTGCTGGCCTCGGCTAATTCATCTGAGGCTGCGCCCTCCAGAGCAAGCAAAATCAGCCGGCCCGACAAGCCGGTCCGGACTTGCGTCAGCAACAGACGCTGCGTCGCAGTCGAACCTTCAGGAAGCAGATCGCCCAAGTCGTTATGGATGGACAGGCGTGTCGCCGCATACCAGATTCCACAGACCATGAGAACCAGCCAGATGGCGGGAACCCACCGGCGAACACTCATGGCGCGTGCCCTCCTGAAAGGGTCATCACAGACCGATCACCGCCAGTGGAACGTACTGTGATCCTGGCGATCCGCCCTTCCGATCCCGATATCAAGATCTGTTCGACCATCGATGGCTCCACCGATTCATGAGGTTGCAATAGCAACCACCATTTTCGCCGATCGCCGTCGAGCCTCGTCTCATAGGTGTGCTTCAACCGCACCGCATCTCCTGTAAGGGTGGCGCGAAAGGCGTCGACAAAACTGCGGAGAGCCGGATAGTCCTCCAACGAAATCGCTCTTTTGAGCTGCTTCCGCTCACTCTCAAACGTCACGCGGTCTCCTTCGATGAGATAGCGCTCTCGATAGGGGCTGAGTACTTCCTTTTCCAAGGTCGACGGAGGAAGAAAGCGGAGCACACCCCGCGAGACCAGTGGTTCCGTCAGCAACGACGAGTAGGTCGTTTCAACAAACAGGACCGAGGATGTTCGCTCTTCATTTATTAAGGCAACCAGCTGCTCGATCGTCCATCCATTCCGGGAATGGTCGCCATGGGGCAACGTCTTCTCCGCACCGCTGGCCACGATGGGGCCAATCAGAAGCACTGTGCACAAGAGGAAACCACGGCGCATATTACTCACCCCAGAATTCATAAAAGTTAAACCAATTATCCGGTGCCTGTCGGCACACTGCCTCAAGACGTTCGGCATACCGTTGTACACACTGCCTGAGGTCGGCCTCTCGCTGACCAGGTGATAACTGCACCTGATCACAAAAGGACTCAAGGTGCACCTCATAGCGATTCCCCCCACGATACAGCCCAAAAAATAACACCACCGGCGCGCGCGCGACATTGGCTAAGCGCATCGGCCCCGTCGGAAATCGCGCCTCCTGCCCGAGAAATGTGCATCCGACCGTTTGATCATCTTGCGTCACACGATCACCCATCACGCCAATGACCCCTCCCTGGTCGAGACACTCCTTCACCTGAAGCATGGTTTCGACACCCCCCACCTGAATGACGGTTTCAGCCACAACAGGATTCAACTCCTTGGTGATATCACGAATGCGGTGGGCATTCTGCTCGTCCATGACCACTCGCACGTCGAGATTACCTTGAGAACGCCCCAATGACCGCACCACTTCAAAACTCCCCACGTGCGCCCCCAATAAGATACACCCTCGCCCTTTCGCGAGCTCCTGTTGAAGCACCTCCCGACCATGGAACTCCACCTCGAAGAGATCAAATCGTCCCGTCAGGAAATAGACCCGATCGAGAATCGTCGAGGCAAAGGCATGGTAATGACGAAACAGTTCAAGCCACCCGACCGGGTGGTTGAGCGCCCGCTCGCGGAATCGACGAATAGCCTGACGAGCACATCCGAAACCGATGAGAAAATAGAAACAGATGGGATACAAGAACGTGCGAGCCGGAGTACGGCCAAGCGACTGCGCGATCCACACCATGAACCGAAGACTGCGATGAGTACCCTGCTCCTTTTGCTGCTGCCAGGCAACACTCACTCTCGCTCCACTCGCAGAGCCGTGCCCGGCCTGAATTCGATAGAGCCGGATGCCATGAGGCGCGACTGGACCCGACAGGAGAATGTCGCAAGCGTCGCCGTCTCTTCCTCCACTCGAATGGTCACGACTTCCTCCGGTTTCAGTTGAGCGGAAAACTTTACATGCGGGAGCCCTACGACCATACGTCGTACCATGGAGCCTTGACGGAATGTATCAAGGACTTCATGGAGCAACACCACACCTGGCACGATCGGATGGCCCGGGAAATGCCCGGCGAGAGAAGGGTGATCGTTACAAACCGAGACCTCCCGTTCAAAAACCATGATCTGCTCGTTCCTTCCACTCTTGAACCAGCCTCAGCAGCGATTCACGAGGTAACTTGCCGGTTTCATTCCGTGGTAGACGAGGGACAAAGACCAGCGGGCGTGGCAAAAACACAGGGGCCAGACGCCTTCGCAGGGCACGTTGAATTTCTTCGTTGGTTTTCCCGGGTGCCACGACAAACGCCATCAACCTGGTGACAAGAGGTGACTCATCCTCCGGCAAAAAGAACACGCCGTCTTGCACACCATCAATTCCCAACAATTTCTGGTTCAAATCCCCTAGGGACACGCGGTGGCCGGCTACATTCACCTGATCAGCTTCGCGGCCATAGAGAGAGAACCGGCCGTCGACATTGACCGATATTCGATCCGGGACGGGAACGGGAGTTGGAAGATACCAGGCATCGGCCAAGAACGACCCACCGTCTTGGTTGAGCCGCACTCCATCAAGCGGATGCCACTGCTCCCCGTTGATCGTCCGACGGTGAGCCACACTCCCCGCCTCGGCAAAACCAAAAATTTCATGCACCTCGGCCTGGAAGTACTGCTCTGCCTCTTGTGCCACGTTCAGAGCCAATGGAGCCGTGGCTGAGACGATAAGCCCAGCTGGCGGCAACTTCACCCCTTCCGTCAGACAAGCCCGCAGGTGCAACGGGGTCGTCACCAAGATCCAGGGGCCGACACGTTCAGCGAGTGCGTTGGCGACGTCAGCCGGAAAGAGCGGGCGCCCTGCATGCATCACAGCGCCATGCATGATCGGCAACATCACCGACGCCTCCAGTCCAAACATATGGTGATGGGGAACGGTCGCCACCACCGTGAGAGGTTTCCTACTGCTGATTCCAAGACTGGCTCCGGTTGCATGAGCCACGGCCGTCAATGCCCCCCATGTTTTTGCATGCGGCATGGGGCGACCAGTGCTCCCCGAGGTAAACGCAATGGCCACCACTTGATCTATCGGAATACGAGGAATTTTCATGTGGCAGGGAGCAATTGCCTGTTGGGATTGGACGAGAATTGACTCGATTCCCTCAATGGTCTCTCCCTGATCAGTCAAACAGTAGCTATGGGGATAGTCATCGACCAGCCGACGCAGGCTCTCGGAAGCACGGTTCTGTGGAAGCAACGTGACTTGGCGTCGAAGAATTGCGGCGGCAAGCCCGACGAGAAACTCATACCGGCTATTGGCAAGATTGAGTACAGTAGGCCGGTCCGGCACTATCTCGGCAAGGTGGGATCCCTCGGCAAGAAACTGTCCGGCGGTACGCGGCCTTCCCTGCTCCCAAGCCAGTACGTCATCGGCACTATACGAACCGATCAAGGGGGTGTCGCGCATGGCCCCGCTCGTGGTCATTTCGTACGATTTTTTTCGATGGCCTCGGCCAACGCCCTCAGGGATGAAAAGATCACTTTGATGTCCGGATCACTCGACTTGAGCTGATATCCGTAGGTTTTGGAAATCGCCAAGGCAAGCTCCAGCGCGTCGATCGAGTCGAGCCCCAGTCCGTCGCCAAACAACGGTTGTACGGGATCGATTATCGCCGCACTGACCTTCAACTTCAGCGTCTCGACGAGTAGTTGAGCAACTTCCTGCTCTATTGGCGATTGCGCTGTCATACAAATCGTTTAAGGCTGGCGGAGCAATTCCATGAGGTCGCGTCGCAACTGTTCGAATAACTTCTTATAGGCATCATAGGATGACTGGCGTATGGCTGATTTCATGGCAAAGGCGCCTCCCCAAAACATCTTCGCCCCTTGAGTCTTCCCTGCACCTCGATAAGAACGCTCAAGACGTTCTATGCGCCCTGGGCTATAGACCTTAGCCTGCACCACGACGGTCGCATGAAAGTCACTGAAATCATAATGCTGGACCGACAATTCCACCGTTAGTCGTTTTTGGCCTTCAGTCGGATCCTCATAGATGGGAACACGCCGATAGTGTTGGAACACTTGCGGAAATTCGAGGTCTGTCATCTGCTGCAGCATTTCTCCCGGACGGGCCTCCCATGTGTGGGCAGCACCCGTCATAATGGAGTGTATAGGGGTCACTTTGGAGAGAGTTTCCGGAGCGATCACTGCCACGATACTGACATCGATCTTTTCTTGACCAACCGAATGGTTGATCTCTTCGAACCGGATCTGGTGATGGCATCCGCCTATCCATAAGCAGGTGACCACCACCATTACCAGATGAAGAACCTTGGGATTCCCAGAAACACGCGTCGCAATGAGCCTCACAATGCCTCCTAGTTAGGACAAGTTTGTCGACGCTCGCTTCACGGCCCGATAGTCACGTAAGAGGCCGCTCCCAACTTCCGTCAGTGTACAGTCGACGAATTGGGCTTCCTGGAGAGCAGTGAGAATCTGCTCAGACGCTACACAGTGCTCCGTGGTGTCCCACCAATAGCCCATTAACGTCCGCATATCATGATTCCCCGTTGCCGTGGCAAAGAGCACTCCGAGTACGGTCTTGATATAAAACCGTGTCGCCGCCAGCAACACCGGCGAGTGGGGCCGTGAAATTTCCAGTATAAGGAGCACCCCTCCCGGCTTCAACACGCGCCAATATTCCGCAAAGGCCGCCCGGAGATCAGGCACATGGCGCAACGCATAGCCCATGCTGAGAAAGTCGAACTGTCCGTCCGGAAATGGTAGCCGCTCCCCAACCCCTTGGACGAGACGCCGGCATGGACCTTTCTGAGCTTCGCGCAGCATACCGACGCTTGGGTCAAGCCCGATGACCAACCCTGATGGCCCAACAAGTTGAAGCGCACATTGAGCAACCAAACCCGGACCACAGGCTACATCGAGCACCTGCATGCCGCTCTTCAGTCCAGCCATGCGCAACGCTCTGCGGCGATACCATAGGCCCGACCCTAATCCCGTCGCCTTGTCGATATTGCGATATTGATAGGCAGTACGATTGAAGAGTCCATTCAGAAAACCTTGTCGTTCCCCTGTAACCTCGTAGTACTGGTTCAGAGGAGGATGGGGCGCGATCGGTTCAACAGAGGGTGCCATAGGCCTCCAACCTGGAGAGGTCCTACTTGTATCAAGACTCCGCCAAACCGGCAAGAGGCTTGGAGTCGGTTAGAAGAAGGCGTGTAACCCAACCATCACATCATTATCTCGATGACGGTGGTTATACTCAATTCGCAATGCCCAATTCCGAGAGAGCGTGTACCGAGAGCCCACAAACCACCGGAACTCGTCCGACTTATCGCCAAACGGAAATCTCACGTAGGAACCCGTCGCCATAATTTTCCAGCGCTCGGTAAGATCGGCCAGCATCCCAACCGTTCCGCCACCACCGACTCGGTGCATCTCATCGTAGGCCTTGCTGACATTTGCCTCGATATCGGCAAACCCGAACAGGACTTCTCGTTTGAGCAGCTGAAATTCAGTCGCGCCCCCGATGCCACCACTAAACACGCCATTGCTGCAGAGATCACAACCGTTGTGACGAATCGTGTTCATCCCAATGTTGAGCTTCCAGGAAGGAGCGAGAAACACAGAGTCAATAGGTGAGAGCGACAGAAGATTCAGCAACGTTGCTCGCTCGACCCTAGTCTGATCCGCTCGGTTGTAGTGCCGGACCGTGATCGAGGCCATTTCGATCTGCGCATCAGGTGTGTAGCCGACCTCCGGATCGAGCAAGTCATGGTACCCCCCTCGAAACGTCGCCTCTTCGAAGGTGTCGTTGTTTCGCCATCCTCCCCCGATCGCAACTCTGTGCATCTTATGGCCGAGTTCAGGCTGTTTCGCGAAAGGGCGCACGGTAAACTCCTCGGACGGGATGCGAATCTGACTACGGGCCGTCAGAATCAACTTGTTGTGCTCTTTCCATTCTGGTTTTGGAGAATCGGTTGTCTCAATCCGATAGCGCAGATAGTCTGAAGCCAGGTCGAGCAAAAATGCTTGCTTCGAAAGGTTCAATTGCGTAAATGCGGGCGAGGCTAGCGCCCCGAGATCTTGCGTGATTCCATGCGCCAGATCGCGTTCCTTCGCAGGCAAAGCTTCTCGCTTTCGCTTGATGACGGTACTGCGGGAAGGACGATAGGTGATATCAGAGACGAGGCCTGGTTTTGAGACGATCAATCGAATGGTATCAGCTGGAACGGTCCACAGGACAAATTCCTCGGTCAAGCGCAAATCAGGATCAGCATAATCCAACAGCGCGAGAAGATGGTAGGAGCAGTTCTCCTTAAAGAAAAAATAGTCAAAATAGGCGTTCCCCCCAAGTTCCCAGGCATGCATCAGAAACCGTCGCAGCTGGTTTTCCGTGAGATTCAGGCGATACTCCCAAATATCCCGGTTTTCGATGTCTCGGTATTCCCGGACCTTCAGGTAATAGGGAATTGTTGAGAAGTATCCGCGATAGCTTCCGAAGACGCCCCGCACGGGAAAGGCGATGCCGGCGTCGGGAGGCACTTCGGCAGCGTAGTTGATGGTATAGGCGAGAATGCGAGTCTGTTCCGTTTGCCCCTTCTGGTCGACACGAAACAAGGTATGGCCGAACATGGAAGCCGGGTTATTCAGAAAGGCTGAGGGGAAAATCACAGAAATAGATTGGACCTCGAAATCCTCGTACCACCGATCAAAGCGCTCGCAGGTGAGAGGTGGAAGCTGGCTCGGATCAAACTGCAGTTGCTCCTTCAGCCAGTGGTACCGAGCAATGTAGGCACATTGGGCGGGCTGTTTCGAGCGGCCGACCGGTTCGGCAGAGAAGAACTGTGCGAGAGTCGCCGCAAGCTCAGCGGCCGGATCCGTCTTTCCGTTGGGTGACATAAAGAAACCCGGGTCATCTTGTTCGCTCTCATAGCCCCCAAAGAGCCCTTTCCTGTAGTGGAGTAATAGATGCCATTCACGCTGGTGCGCAAGCCTATTTTGTTGAGCCTGGCCGATCAGCTGCATGAGATACGTCTCGCGATCGGATTGCTGTGCATGGGTGGGAAATGGAGCAAACAGACAGATGACGAAAATAAGGAGAGAAACCAACACGGCGTGAGAAGAGACAGCAAGGACCCTGACGTGCTTGCCAGGGCCCTTGTTATGATCTAGCGAATCGATGCTTGTGCAAGGACCGGATGGCCCGCGATCCCCTCATTCAGCGCTTTAACTAAAGCGACGGGAGAAGCTTCTCCGGCCTGGATCAAGGACGTATACCTTTCCTGTGTCATGGCGAAGAAAGCCGGATGCTGCTCTGCAGGAACACCCATCAAAGATGCCAATGAAGCTAAGTGTTCGCCCTGCCCTTGAGCCATCTCGGCTGACAGCGCTTCAAAGTTCAATGAAGCAAACACTGTAGTCTTATGCTCGCTCATAATTTTCCCATCATTGGTACAGCCAGAGGTCCCGGTGCTGATTGCAAACGTGTTCATGCCAATCCCATTGGTGGTTGCCATTAGGACTTGAGGAGCGATTTCCTTCTGGCCTTTGTATTCAGCCCAAGCCAATTTCCCTAAGCCACAGCCCGGGCCGGTGTCTGGATTTGCCGCCATCGCCAGACCCGCTTGGGCGCCGAACAGGACGGCGATAGAAAATACAAGAACTTTCTTCGACATAAGTCCTCCTCCGTTAGATTGAATATAAGTACCCACCACTAGTCTATAAAAACGACGATACACAGTATAGCCGAATTCACCAACGATGTAGATAAAAAAGTTTGGTTTCTCTAGCTAGTCAGAACAACTAAGGGAGACGATTATAGAGAAATCACAGATGGGCGCAACAACTTTTTCCTGAGCCCAGCGTGGATGGATCATGCCCGCGAAACCAAAGTCAAGGCCTCAAGAAGCGATCTTAGGCGCTCACTGGATTATTCTCACTGATCGCTCAGTGCAGGTGAGCGTTGCGCCATCGAGTGAAGTTGATCCTTGCTCCAGTGAGTCACCACCCGGCCAGTACCGTCTCGAAGTTGAACTTCTCCATCGACATCGTACTTCGCCTCAGACTAGGACATTGCCGTTTTCATCAACCAGACGATAACCGGCTGTACTGATGACGATCATGGCACGCTGCTGGACAACGCCATGGCGCTCGTACGTTACAGCCACCCCATCATTGGACTGGGTCCACCGGATAGTAGTGTCACCCACAGTGGCCACCTTGATGTCGTCAACGCCTGTATCAGAAGCTTTGATCGGGCTTCCCCCAGTCCAAAAGTGCATTGAGTTAAAGATAAATGTGTCCAGCAGCGCCGAAAACATGTACGCGGGAACGATCAACATCCCAAAGAAGACGATCTCCTTCATCCACTTGTCGCTGATTTGACCGTTACCCTTGATATTGCTGTTCCAGTGATAGACGTTCTTGGTGAGGTTAAATGGACCATAGCAGGCAGTGCTCATCGTTCATGACACTCACTAACGCCGTCGCGGCAACAATTCGATGACCGAATCTGCTCATTATCTTCTCCTTTCGTCAGAATGAGCGTTCTCAACTAGTGTAGTGCGTCCAACGCTTCTTTACATTTGGCGACTTTGGCCAAAATGCTTTCCGCGGACGCGGTCCATGTAAAGACACGGGGATTCTGGTTGTGATGGTTCAGGTACTCGCGGATTGCGGCAATGAGTTCACGGACGTTGCAAAAGCTGCCCCGGCGAATGCGCTTGTCCGTAAGTTCTCGAAACCACCGTTCCACGATGTTCAGCCACGAACTTGATGTGGGGATGAAATGCAGATGGAAGCGCGGATGCCGACGCACCCAGCTCTTCACACGGGGATGTTTGTGTGTCCCATAGTTGTCCACGATGAGATGCAGATCGAGATGGGACGGGGTCTCGGCGTCAATCTTCTTGAGGAACCGGAGGAACTCCTGATGCCGATGCCGCGGCAGGCAATCGCCGATCACGTTCCCATCAAGCAGATTCAGCGCCGCAAACAAGGTCGTCGTGCCATGGCGTTTATAGTCGTGCGTCCGGGTCCCACAGCGGCCCTTCTTCATCGGCAGGCCCGGCTGGGTGCGATCGAGAGCTTGGATCTGGCTTTTCTCATCCACGGAGAGCACCACGGACTTGTCCGGAGGATTGAGATACAGCCCCACCACGTCGTAGAGCTTCTCGACAAACTGTGTGTCACGGCTGAGTTTGAAGGTCTTGCTCAGATGAGGCTTGAGCCCATGCTGCTTCCAGATTCGGCGCACCGTGGCTTCGCTGACCCCGTGCGCGTCCGCCATGGTCCGGGTACTCCAGTGCGTCGCCGCGGGCGGCGTGGTGTGCAGGGTCGCCTCAACGATCGTGCGGACCTTCCGGGCCGGAATGCGTGGAATGCGACCGGGACGGGGCGCATCGTGCTCGAGTCCAGCCACGCGCAGCCCCAAGAACCGTTCACGCCACAGTTGCACCGTGGGCCGCGAGATTCCCAACTGCCGCGCAATGTCCTGACTCAGCATCCCCTCAGCGGCCAGCGAGATGATCTGGGCTCGTTGCACGAGCCGCAGGGGCAGGCTCTTCGCATGAGCCCACGCAGTCAGCGTCGAACGCTCCTCAGGGGACAACACGATAGGCGGGGCCAGATGCACACCCCAATGTATGCCGGTCATGGGCACCTATTGTCAATATATTTATGACGCACTACACTAGCACAACCACCGATTCAGGGACAACATGTTCTACTCAAGAACCTCGAGTTATGTCGCCCGATCTAGCCTGAGATGTTTCGTCGACAGCCGTGCCCCGATCGTGATCGTTCCCACCATCCTGGGTAACGTGAACCGCTTTGGCCCAGCTGACCCAGGGTTGAAGAGCAACGTATCGCCGAACCATTCGTTCCTAGGCTGATGTGTATGACCGAAGATACAAATGTCTGGTCTGGTCCGATCCAGAAACTCCCTCCCTTCTCTGGTCAACTTTCCACCTTCAAAGACCACATGCCGGATCGCGATGCGAAAGCCATTCAGTGTGATGACGCCCTCTCTTGCAAATCCGCATTCTTCGTAGCCGTCGACATTGCCTGAGACAGCTGTCACAGGAGCGATTGCTCTCAGTTGTTCTATAACTGATCGCTTACCGATGTCCCCGGCGTGAATAATGTGATCAACACGACGAAACAGCTTCGTGATTATTGGATCGAACAGGCCATGCGTATCGGCAAGGACCCCGATGCAAATGGGGCGGGACGGCG
>JAOUHJ010000035.1 GCA_029865225.1 Nitrospira sp. | reverse complement strand
GCCTGAGCCACACCGGCACAGCAGAACGACGGAGCATTTATCAACCCAACCGAGTCAGCACAGAAAGCAGAGACTCAGATTCGCCGACCGTCGTTCAGACTCATTTCCGGATTGGAAAATACTGCGAGCACCTGCAACTCACTCCCTGGACTAGCGTCGCCGAGCGGTATCGAGAAGGTCCGTGCGCGGATCTGGATGCCGTTGTTTGCTCAAACGTTCGTAGAGAACCCGATCCTCTTCGCTCACGACCGTTGGCATCACAATCTGTAAGGCTAGGAAAAGATCCCCGTATCCACCTGTTGCAGCCGGTAGCCCTTTCCCTTTCAGCCGCAACCTGCTATCGGCTTTGCTACCAGCCGGTACTTTGACCTTGACAGGCTCGGTTAAGGTTGGAGCGGTCACCTCCGCTCCAAGTGCGGCCTCCCATGGATAGACCGGAAGGGTGGCATGCAAATCAGAGCCCTGCCGACGGAAAATCGGATCGGACAGAATGCTCACATGGAGATACAAGTCGCCCCGCTTCCCACCATAGGCACCGGGTTGGCCTTTTCCCGCAACCCTCACGCGAGTTCCATCTTGAACTCCAGCAGGAATTCTTACTTCGATAGTCTTATGTTGCGTCGTTGTGCCACTCCCATGACAAGTTGTGCAAGGTCGCCCTCGCAAACTCCCACTCCCGACGCAGGTCGAACAGGTCTGCGGCTCACGGAGCGTGACGCGCTTCGTGACACCCGTCAACACTTCACGCAGCGCCAGCTGAACATCGGTCTCGAGATCCTCGCCCGGTGTGCCAAGATCGTCACGTTCGCCAGTCCGACGTCCGCGGTTCCCAAAGAGACTCTCGAAGAAATCCGAAAAGTGCTCGCTTCCGCCACCCCCTTGACTGCGGGAATCTTGGTTGAACCCCCAAGGCCCACTAGCCCCTCGCGTCCAAGCTTGCTGACGAGCATTATTGAAGTTCTGCGCTTGTTCCCAATCTGTTCCGTACTGGTCGTATTTCTTACGCTTGTCGGGGTCGGACAGTACTTCCTGGGCCTCATTCAGTTCCTTAAACTTCTTTTCCATCTCAGCCTTCTTGGCTCCGGTGTGAAGGTCGGGATGGTATTGGCGGGCTAAACGGCGAAATGCCTTTTTAATATCGTCGGCAGACGCAGTTCGAGGAACGCCAAGGGTTTTGTAGTAGTCGCGTGGGGCAGTTGCCATAAAATGTTCGCTATCGAACCGAGCAAAGAATGGACACCCGATGGATGCGAGCTGAGCTTACGGAGAGTCGAAACGGTTTGCAAGAGCCGAGTGGGTCTAATGAGGCGTCGAGACCTTGGCTCTGGCCATCAGCTTACAGTACGAGCACGTGTCTGCCGTCGTTGGCTGGCCACAGAGGGAGCACGGGTGCAAGCTGGAGCGGTCCCTCTCAGTCATCCTTGTGGATGGGTCAGCCTTTCGCTGCTTTTCGAGAAAACCCCAGTAAAACATTTGCTTGGTACCGGGCGATTCCGTTTCCAACCGGTTCAAGACCTCTTTATAAATGAGCGTGCGAGCCCCTTGAGCCATGGGGCATTCCTCAACGACATACTCGATCCGATTCAAAACACAATACGCCGCCAATTCACGCTCAGTCAAACGATACAACGGTTTCACTTTTTTGGCGAATCCCTCCAGAGAAGCGGGGAGACTCGGACCTTGCTTCTCAAGATATTCATCCTGCCAGTGAAGCACGTTGCCGAGGAGCCGGGCTGCCTCATCGTCCAAGTTATGTCCGGTTGCCATCACATCGTACCCATGTTGAAGGGCAGCATAGTTGAATTGATACCGCTTAATGGTCCCACAGGTCGAACAGGTTGGACGATGAACGATCATGGCGAGTTCACGGATTCCAGCCCCTTCTTCACGCTCCACGGTGTGGATATGCATCACCGCACCATGGGCCGCAGCAACCGTTTCAGCAAAATGCACGACTTTCTTCTGAGACGACTCGGAATAACCCCCAATTCCAAGATTCACATACAAGGCATCAGCCTTATACCCCATCTTCAGCAGAAGATCCCACAAAGCCAAACTGTCCTTGCCGCCGGATACAGCGACAAGAATACGGTGTTCCCTGGAGAACATATCCTGAGACCGAATCGCTTTCCCAACCTGGTCTTGCACGAAAGTATTAAAGCATTGCTTGCAGAATGCGGCGTTGTGACGAGGCAACTTTATCACCGCTTTGATCTTACATTTTGTGCAGTTCATGTGGTTGATGATACGGGGAGGGCACTACCTATTGCAAATAATCATGATGAGGCATCTCGACACTCGGTCATCTTGAATCTCAGAGGATGTACCCCTTCGCGCCGGGAAACTGGATCCGACGCGATATCACGAAAATTCTTGAGCGATTGACGATAGAAGAACAATCCGTTATGAACAAGAGGAACACTGTGGTCGCTAGGAAAGTCGGTAGTTAGACAGATCTGACAGTTGACATAATATTTCTTATCGGAACATGACACTCGAACTACTGAGCCGCGTTCACAAAGAGCTTTCCATCACCGGTCAGGCCTTTTACGAAACCGTGCTTGCCGTCTCCGAACTGGTTAACAGGAAAGTTCAAATTATCCGTCTACACGGGCACGCTTCGACATTGCTAAAAAAAATTGATGCGGTCACAGGTCGGCTTGGTCAGCAAATCGTCACACAGGTTTCCGATCGACTGCTCGAAAAGCCCGCAGTTGATTCAGGTGTCGCCATGATCGACGAGACGCTGAGCGACGCGATGACTGAAATTCAACAGCTAAAAACCTTCCTCGTTCGGATCGACATACAAATACGGGAACTCAAACTTGAAGCGATTCATCAAGATCTGCTTGCATTTCAGCGCGATCTCACGCTTCGATCAAGCGGCATTGAGCGGATTACCGTGACTCGTAGTGCTGCGGCAACACAGGAACCTTTGGGTGCACTTCCCTATTCTGCCTCCGCACACGTCGCCACCGTGTTCCGAGGGCCTTTTCTCTTGGCCCCCGACAAAGATCTGCTCTTGCGTCCCGGCGACATCGTCATCCTGATCGGCGATCAGGCAGAACTGGATAAGCTCACGGCATGGTTCACCAGCCAACGACCTCTTACGCCTTCTTAAACAAGATCAGCAACGCGAGCAGTAGGCACACCCACGACGATCGGATACAATAGCGGGCGATGATTATGCTTACATCCTGTTCGGCGCGAGTCAGGCAATTTCTATTCTCTACCGCCTCAATCCTTCTTTTTGTCACCTTGGAAACGCGGCACGCCGAAGCATTCTCAGCTGATTCACCAGGCATTCGGATGCTCGAGGAAATTCAAACGGTCATTACCGAATTGGCAGAAGAGACCAAACACTCCGTCGTCAATCTCTTTCCGATCACTAGTGGTGGCAGATCCCGGGAGACCCCGGGCGAACGCATGCCAAATGCGTCAGGCTCCGGTTCAGGACTCATCGTCGACGGTGACGGTCATATCGTGACGAACAACCATGTCATCGGCGATGCCACCGAGATTGAAGTGCGGCTCTCAGACAAGACAAGACTCACTGCTCATGTGGTCGGAAAAGATCCGGACACGGACTTGGCTCTGCTCAAAGTATCGGCAGGTCGACCGTTGGCCAGTGCGCGGTTCGGAGATTCAACAGGGGTCAAGGTTGGCCAATGGGTTCTGGCCGTCGGAAATCCCTTCGGACTGGATCAGTCTGTGACCCTTGGTGTCGTCAGCGGTATTGGTCGTGAAAATATCAATCTGTCACGCTATGAAAACTTCATTCAGACCGATGCCTCTATCAACCCGGGTAATTCTGGTGGCCCACTTTTTAACCTTCGTGGCGAGGTGATTGGAATCAATACGGCGATCATCAATTTTGCGCAAGGGATCGGCTTCGCGATCCCATCAAACATGGCCAAGCAGGTCATTGAACAATTGCTCGCCAAAGGAAGGGTCGTACGTGGGTGGCTCGGTGTCGGCATTCAACCGTTGACCGCAGAGTTGGCCAAGAAATTCGGTGTTACGGAAGGCGGTGGTGTACTGGTCAATGAAGTATTTGAGAAGGATCCTGCGGCGCTCGCCGGGATTCAGCCAGGTGATGTCATTGTTCGAATCAATGGCGTCGTGGTCGAATCTCCCAACAAACTCTCCCGCCTAATCGGAACACTCGCTCCAGGCGCAACGTCCCAGATCGAAGTCGTTCGAGATCTGAAGCATCTTCTTCTCAACATTCCACTGACCGAACGACCTGATAGTCCAGTTCTGGCATCCATTCCTCGGATAGAGAAGTTGGAGAGCAAACTCGGTCTTGAGGTTCAAGAATCGACGGCGGGGCTCGTGGAAAAGTTCAGACTCCGTCAGTCAAAGGGCGTCGTGATTACCAAGGTCGAACCAAACAGCCTGGCGCAGGCCGAAGGGCTTCGAGAGGGTGATCTCATCATAGAAGTCAATCGGACCGAGGTCTCTTCCTTGGGAGAGTTTACGTCCACGATTTCTCAATCTCGACGAGGCGACGCGCTCTTGCTTCGCGTGCTCCGAGAAAACCGCGCGTTTTATGTCGTCCTCAAACCAATCAACTGACCTTCTCAAGGGTTGACGGCGATATGCCGCTCAGCCTTCCGTCGTTCGATGATTTTGCCTGTGAGTTCTCGAGGCACTTCGTCGTAGTGATCAAACTCCATTGCATAACTAGCCCGTCCCCCAGTCACGGCATTGAGGGCTGGCGCATACCGGAGTAATTCCGTGAGCGGCACCATGACCGTGATCCGTTCCATATGATGATCCATGGCATTCACGGAGACGATACGTCCACGACGAGCGTTCAAATCGCCCATCACAGCGCCAATCGTATCGGTCGGACTATCGACCTCGACCCGCATGACAGGTTCAAGGAGCACCGGGTGAGCTGTTTCCATCGCCTTCTTGAACGCCATGGCTCCGGCGATCTTGAACGACATCTCGGACGAATCGACGGCATGAAAAGAGCCATCATATACGGTCACCATCACATCAACGACCGGAGCGCCACATAACGGCCCCTCATGGAGCGCTTCATGAACGCCCTTTTCTACGGCGGGGATAAAGTTTCGAGGGATGGCTCCCCCAACAACACGATTATCGAACGCAAATCCACTCCCGCGGGCCAGCGGGGCCACCTCAAGCCAACAATCGCCGTATTGTCCATGCCCCCCGGTTTGCTTCTTGTACTTCCCTTGCGCCTGTGATGTGAGTTTAATCGTTTCCCGGTACGGAATCTTCGGCAGATGCAGCGTAACGGCCGCCCCAAATTTCCGTTGCAACTTCTCCAAAGCCAGATCGATGTGGAACTGCCCCATCCCGCTCAGCACCATTTCCTTCGTTTCAGCATTGCGCGTAAACTCGAGTGTCGGATCCTCCTCAACAAGCTTGTGGAGGCCGAGGCTGACCTTATCAATTTCCGCCTTCGATTGTGCCTCAATGGCGAACGGTAAGATTGGTTTCGGCAATCCAATCGCCGCGTAGCAGATAGGAGCGCTCTCCTGACACAGGGTATCACCCGTCTGCGTGTCTTTGAGTTTCCCCATGGCCACGATGTCCCCTGCCTTGGCGGAGTCGACCATCACATGACGCTTGCCCAGCACCTTGTAGAAATGGCCGAGCTTCTCTCGCACCTGTCGCGACGAATTCCATAGCGTTACATCAGCCTGAACTGTTCCCGACACCACACGACAATAGGACAGTCGTCCAACGAATGGATCGATGAGAGTCTTGAAGACATACCCGGAAAAAGGTTCTAGGGCTTCCCCTTTCCGCTTGCATGATTCGCTCACTTCAGGATGAGTCCCGTACCACGGATGATCCACACCGCGCTCGTTTGGTGAGGGCAGCAACATCACAATAGCATTCAAGAGCGACCAGACTCCCACATTCTGAATGGCAGATCCGGCATAGGCTGGAAGGAGTCGTCTTGTATGAGTCGCGCGTCGCAGGCCGTCCAAGAGTTCTTCCTGTGTCAATTGCGCCTGGGAGATGTACCGCTCCAGGAGAGATTCGTCAGTCTCGGCCACGGCCTCCACCAGCCGACTGCGCGCGTCCTTGTACAGCTCCTGTTGATCAACGTCAAGCGAGGGTTGTTCGTTTTTTGGAGACGTCGGGCAAGAGCGAATAATCTTCTCAGAACTCACGTCAGAGACTCCGACGAAACGCCCGCCTTGATGAATCGGTATCGTGACAGGAATTGGAACTGCATCAAAGTGTTGGCGGCAGGTTTCCAGTGTGGACTCGAAGGATGTACCCTCCTTGTCCAGCCCATTCACGAACAGGAGACAGGGCAGATCCAATTCCTGGATCTTCAACCAGAGCCTATCGAGTTCGGATTTCACGCCGCTGCTAGCATCTACGACAACGACGGCTGCATCAACGGCGCGTAGGGCAGCCATCGGTTCGCCGAGAAGATCGAGCGCTCCAGGAGGATCGATGAAATTGATCGTGGTCTGATTCCAGCTGAACTGGAGAAGGCTGGTACTGGTCGATGTGCGATGACGGAGCTCTTCCGGTTCAAAATCCGAGACGGTCGTTCCATCCGTCACCGACCCCATGGAAGGGATCACTCCGGCGACATATAACAGGGCCTCGCACAGAGAAGTTTTCCCGGCCCCGACACTGGACACAATCGCCACATTTCTGATGGGCTCTTCACGGGTGGTTTCCATGGCATGCCCTCCGGTTGAGAATAGATGAGGTTAGTTCATTGATTTCCTCACATGTCTTCCTGATCATCTCGTGGTCGCGTCAGCCATCCCTCGTCAGCGAAACTGACGTACCGACCGTCGCCAATAATGAGATGATCCAATACTCGGATTCCCAAGACACTACCCGCCGCGACCAATCGATCGGTCAACCGTCGATCCTCCATACTGGGAGTGGGATCCCCGCTTGGATGATTGTGAAGAAAAATCACGGCAGCCGCCGATTCACGTATTGCGAGTGCAAAGACTTCCCGTGGATGAACGATGCTGAGGGTCAGACTCCCTTCAGAAACCGTGGTTTCTTTGACCACCATGTTCTTTGCATCGAGTAGCACCACCTTGAAGAGTTCATGTTTCACATCGCGGAGTACAGGATGAAAATGTTTGAAGAGATCGGCGCTCGATGAAATACGCGTCCCCGTCGAGAGTGGAATCGCCAGCGAGCGCCTCCCTAATGCCAAGGCGGCCTTGAGCTGGGCCGCCTTGGCGGGGCCGATTCCTTGGATGGCACAGAGTTCTTCAATGCCGCAGGCCGCGAGCCCACCTAGGCCTCCCATCCGATCAAGGAGCTCGATGGCCACTTGCACAGCAGAAGAATCGCGTCGCCCTGTCCTCAGCAGGATGGCGAGAAGATGCGCATCGGACAGGGACTCTGAGCCTTTAGAAAGAAGACGTTCACGGGGGCGCTCCGTTTTGGGCCAGTGGACAATTCCGTTCCTCGGCCCCTTCAAATCCGCCATAGATCCCACGCTTGGACAAAAAATTGACGGACCGGACGCTTTTGTACCGTCAAAGAAGCTGAACTTGCCGACCAGCGACAACTACGTATCTCACAACCTATTGAAATTCAAACAGGTGACAAATTGGTGCAGCTCTTGCTTCTGTCCGCCCGCAGCAATGAACGTCGCCACCCTAGGAGGACTCAATGGAATGTCCGAAGTGTAAGGGTATGATGATGTTGGAGCGGTTTTCAGATTTTTTTCTGGTCTTCTATGCATGGAAGTGTATTAATTGCGGTGCCATTATTGATCGTACGATTTCCAACAATCGCAGAAAGAGTCTCGCAGCTCGAGAATCTCACACGGTAACGACTCGCTAAATTGCGCTCTTTGTCGAGCTCGACATCCGAGCCCGCAAGAGAGTTGGCCGTTTGAGCACGATCCCCTCACTCGCCTTACCCTGGCACTCAAAAGTGACCATATTATAGTCCTCTACCTCTGTGCGGTCAAAATGAGGGTTGGGACCCCTTCCACAATTAAGCAACTGATTTCTCATCTCCGGGCTACGACAGGATCCTGTCCTCCCTTTACCGGCCTGCATTCCTTGACCCTCACAAAAACGCTATGTTAGTGTGCATTGTTCAGGATAATATTGGTTGGTATGCGTGTGATCGCGGGTACCAATAGAGGGCGGCGGCTCTACACCCCTCGGGCGCATCATCTTCGTCCAACCTCGGATCGCGTTCGAGAAGCCTTATTTTCAATTCTTGGCAATCGGCTAACGAAGAGTCGAATGTTGGACCTCTATGCTGGGACGGGTGCCGTGGGAATAGAAGCCTTGAGCCGAGGGGCAGCACATGTCACCTCTGTAGAATCGGACAAAGAGGCGTTGAAACTGCTTCGGCGGAACATGCAGATCTGTCGGATCGGTGACGAACTCTCCTTGCGGGCCCAAGCAGTCCACCAGTTTCTCAGCAACCCTGATCAATGGCATGGTCCCTACGACCTCGTCTTTGCCGATCCACCGTATTCGGATGCAGAAGAATGTGCTTCATTGCTTTCCAAGCCACAGTCCGAGGATCTCATCCACGCCGACTCATGGCTGGTGATCGAACACGCCGCAAGAACCACCCTACCCCTGTCCGTAGGACGCACGCAGTTCCTGCGTCGGTATCGATACGGAGACACCGCCCTTTCTATCTATTCCAGTCCCACTGCTGAGCGTCCATGAAGATCGGCATCTATCCCGGCACATTCGATCCCATTACCCATGGCCACACGGACATTATTACGCGTAGTCTTCGCGTGTTTGATAAGGTAATCGTGGCGGTAGCTCCCAACCCTTCTAAACATCCGCTCTTCAATTTTTCGGAACGTCTTGCTATGGTGCAACTGGTCATGAAAGACCTCGACCAAGTCGACGTCACGCCATTTGAGGGATTATTAGTGGATTATGTTGAACGCTCAGGCGCCCATGCGATTATCCGAGGGCTCCGCGCCATTTCAGACTTTGAACACGAATTTCAAATGGCGCTCATTAATCGCAAACTTGCCAAAACCGTGGAGACGGTCTTTCTAATGCCTAGCGAGGAATATTCCTATCTATCTTCGACCATCATCAAAGAAGTCGCGCGCCATGGGGGGAACTTGACAGAATTTCTCCATCCAGAAGTCGCGCGCCGCCTCGAAGACCGGATCCGGAGTCTCAAGCCATGAAGCTCGCTGCCCGTGTCAGCCGCATCGCACCATCCCCTACCCTTGCCATGGCGGCAAAGGCTAAGGCCATGGCGGCTCAAGGATTGGATGTCATCGACTTTTCCGCAGGCGAACCGGACTTTGATACGCCAGCCCCGGTGAAGGCTGCAGCCGAAGAAGCGATTCGCGCTGGGTTTACGAAATACACCCCTTCCTCAGGAATCGACGAGTTACGTGGAGCGATCGCAGAGAAGCTGCAAGCTGAGCTTGGAGTGCACTACGACAAATCGCAGGTCCTGGTTTCCTGCGGCGCGAAACACTCGTTGTACAATCTCGCCGAAGCGTTCCTTGAAGCGGGCGACGAGATCATTATCCCAATCCCCTACTGGGTATCTTATTCTGATCAAGCACTCTTGAACGATGCGACGCCGATCCTGCTCGACACAACGGAGGAACAGGGGTATGCCGTCCATGCTGCTCCCCTGGAACGACTCATCACCCCTCGGACCAAAGCTATCATCGTCAATAGTCCGTGCAACCCGACTGGAGCAGCCTATGATCGAGCGACACTGGAAGAGATCGCATCGGTCGCGGTACGGCATGATCTTCTAGTCATTTCCGACGAGATCTACGAAAAGATCCTCTACGATGGGGCGGTCCATGTCAGCATTGCCTCGCTAGGACCGGAGATTGCCGCTCGAACCGTCATCATCAATGGGGTTTCAAAGGCCTATGCCATGACAGGGTGGAGAATCGGTTATGCGGCTGGCCCTAAGGAACTGATCACGGCGATGGCCAACATTCAGAGCCAGAGTACTTCCAATCCTTGCTCCATCGCCCAAAAAGCGGCCGTTGCTGCATTGCGTCTTGGAGAGCCGTTCACCATCAAAATGGTGGAGGAATTTTCTCGTCGCCGGACCACGATCGTGAATGGGTTGAACAAGATACCCGGGGTATCGTGTCGGATGCCGCAGGGGGCGTTCTACGCCTTTCCGAATATCAAAGGAGTATTGGGAAAACAGGGGCCATCAGGTATGCTGGAGACTCCGAATGATGTGGCTCAATACCTGCTGAACGAGGCTCAAATCGCAACGGTACCAGGTGAGCCCTTTGGCAGCAGGGAACATCTGCGATTATCATATGCGACCGGCATGACGAGCATACTCAGAGGTCTTGAACGCCTCGAGCAAGCGTTTGCGAAACTCACGTGACCTTTACCAAGAACTGATGGAAGAAGAGTGCACAAGGGAGGAAAACCGTGCCGATTTACGAATATCAGTGTGAAGGTTGTGCCTACCGATTTGAAGTGAAACAGAGCATAAAAGACGATCCCCTCACGACGTGCGAACGATGTGGACAGGCAGTACGGCGACTGATTTCCTCACCTGGAATCCTGTTCAAAGGAAGCGGCTGGTACGTAACAGACTACTCGGACAAGCTCAAGCCACCATCAAGCACCGGAGGGGACACCGGGGGGACGGCTACGGGCGAGAAAAAAGATACTGCGACTCCCGCTGCAACAAGCTCAACTCCTTCGGCTCCCGCAGCAGCACCTGCGACAACATCAACGAGCTCGTCAACCGCGGCTTCGAACACAGCGACGTCCTCATCTTCCTCATAATGTCGCAACCAAGCTAACGGCTCCCGACGCCCTTCGAACCCGAGTTTCTGTTCGGTGGTGCCTTCCGAGTACTCTTCTGCGCCGCCTTGCCGGAAGGCTTCACCGTCGCTTTCATTGCGGTCTTCCGTTGTGTGGTTTTTGAAGCCCTCGCTTTTGAGGCTTTGGTACGAACCGTGTCCAACTGTTTTTGGAGCCCCATAATCATCGCAGTCTTTTCCTGATTCGTGCGACTCAGTTCATCCACCTGACTCTGGTACTCCTGCTTGGCCTTTGATAGATCCAGGACTTGCCCTTGCAGTTGGGATTTTTCCATTGCCAGCGTTTGCGTTTCCGATCGTAGTTGCTCGATCTGAGCCTGTAACGCGGGCGGCCAATAATCACACCCCACAAGGCTCAGCATGAGACCACACGCGAAAACCGTGCTGAGTCGCTGCATCGATAGACTGTGCATCGTCATCATCCTCAGTTCCCCTTTCGTCGAAATGGATCGAGCCACGCGGCAGCTTCAACCAGCTGGCCTCACATCTATTCTCTCTTCGATCGAATAAGCAGATTGTAGCAGATCGATCACAATCGACACCGCGGGAGATCGGCTCTAGCTGTTTGGATCTAGTGTTGGTAACAGCACGACGACTACCGTGAGAACAGAGACAATGGTGCCAGGCGATTGGGGTGTGACAAGCAGGATGCCTCAGGGTGGCGGTCGGAGCAGCCTTATGTCTTCAGTGCACGATGAGCAATATCTGTCCTGAAATGGCACCCGTCGAAGGAGATCGTGTTCACGACGCGATACGCCTCGCGCTGTGCATCCGTGAGAGTTGATCCGCGACCTAAGATGCCGAGCACCCGACCTCCGGCAGTAACGATCTCGGTCCCTCGCTGAGCCGTCCCTGCATGAAATACCATGGAGGCTGATGCAATGGCGGCGGCCGAGGAAAGGCCCTGAATCGTTACCCCCTTCCGGTAAGAACCGGGATAGCCCCCCGAAGCCATGACGACACAGACCGCGGCATCTCGATGCCATTCAACCGCAAGTTGGTCGAGTCGATGTTCAACCACCGCGTCGAGAACATCGAGGAGATCTGTCTTGAGCAGCGGTAACACCACCTGCGTTTCAGGATCGCCCATCCGTGCATTGAACTCCAACACGTACGGTGTTCCTTTCACCACCATCAGTCCTGCGTACAGCACACCCTGGAATGGAGAACCAAGACGTGCCATTGCGTCAACCATCGGCTGCAGGACCTCACGTGTGACTTGAGCTTGGAGCTCGGCCGTCCCGAGCGGGGCAGGAGCATACGCACCCATGCCTCCTGTATTCAGCCCGGTATCACCATTACCGACCCGCTTATGATCTTGCGCCGGTGGCATTGGTACCACTGTCTTGCCATCCGTGAAGGCCATGATTGTCAATTCTTCACCCGCCAAAAACTGTTCGATCAGGACCTGTTTGCCGGCTTGACCGAAAACCGCGTTCTCCATGGCATCTACGATGGCCTGTTTCGCTTGATCGCGGGTCGTTGCAATAATGACCCCCTTGCCCTGAGCCAGCCCGTCTGCCTTGATCACAACCGGGAGCTCATGCTGCTCAACATAGGCCAAGGCGTCGCCAGCTTTTTCAAAACTCTTGGCCTGAGCGGTTCTGATCTTGGCTTGGGCCATGACGTCCTTGGAAAAGATCTTGCTGGCTTCCAAACGGGCCGCGTTCTTGGTCGGCCCGAAAATCTTGAGTTTAGCTTTGCGAAACTCGTCAATGATGCCCAACGCGAGCGGCACCTCAGGGCCAATGACCGTTAGGTCAATCTTCTCTTGAAGCACGAACTGTTTCAGACCTGGAAGATCGTCCGCCTGGATCGGGACACAGGTTGCCAACGAGGAAATCCCCGCATTCCCCGGAGCACAATAGAGGAGAGGCTTGCGCGGACTCTGCGCCAGCTTCCACACAATTGCGTGTTCCCGCCCGCCACCACCGACAACAAGAATTTTCATGACACCTTCTTAGGTAAGAGAGGAGAGACGGAGCCTGAGGATGTTCAAAACGCGTCGCCAGCAAGGCCGCAGCGAGCGAAATGCCGAGACGTACTGTTGTGGGTACGTTGAGGCATTGAGTGATGCGAGAACGCCGTTGGCGCCCGTTTTCAACATCCGATCAATGGCGGAAGTGGCGCATACCCGTCAGAATCATCGCCATTCCATGTTCGTCTGCCGCTTTGACGACTTCGGCATCTCTGATCGACCCACCAGGTTGAATGACGGCGGTAATACCGGCTTCCGCCGCGGCATCCAGACCGTCGCGGAACGGGAAGAACGCATCCGAAGCCATGACACAGCCCTTCACCGGCATTTGCGCTTTCATCGCCGCCAACTTCACGGAATCCACCCGGCTCATCTGTCCTGCTCCGATACCGACCGTCTGCCCAGGCTTGGCATAGATAATCGCGTTGGACTTGACGTGTTTGCAGACCTTCCAGGCAAAAGAACAGGAGGCATACTCTTCGTCCGTCGGCTTGCGGACCGTCGGCACCGTCAGTGCACGAAGATCGGCCAACACACCGAGATCGCGATCTTGTACGATCAATCCACCGACCAGCTTCTTGAGATCAAATCCGTCCTGTTTCCCCTTCGTCAGTGGTCCCACATCCAATAAACGAAGATCCTTCTTGCGTTTCAGTTCGGCCAACGCATCCTCAGCAAACCCCGGGGCAATGACGACCTCAACGAACGTCGAGGTGATTTCCTTCGCCGCGGCCATATCCACGATTCGGTTAAAGGCGATCACCCCGCCAAAGGCCGAGACCGGATCGGTCTCACGCGCCTTGACGTAGGACTCAACCGGCGTCGCGCCCAGTGCCACCCCGCAGGGATTGTTGTGCTTAATGATCGCGACCGCCGTCTCGTCATACTCCTTGACCAATTCGAGTGCTGAATTTGCGTCCAAAAAATTATTGTAGGACATGGCCTTGCCGTGAAGAATTTTCCCTCGTGAAACAGAAGGCTCGTTGCTGTGTCGTTCACGGTAGAAGGCCCCTTGCTGGTGAGGATTCTCTCCATACCGAAGCGTTTCAGCCAATTCAAACTGCAGCGACAGCACCGTCGGGAACTTCACCTCCCCACCGCGGGCCTGCTTTTCCAAGTAGGCGGCAATCAATCCATCATAGCGCGCCGTATGCTGAAACACCTTCATGGCCAATTCACGGCGTAGGGCTGCCGTCGCAGTATTGCCCTTAACTGCATCAAGAACCCGCGCGTAGTCTGCTGGATCCACCAGCACCAGTACATCTTCATGATTCTTGGCGGCTGATCGCAACATCGACGGTCCGCCGATATCGATGTTCTCGATGGCATCCTCAAACTGGCAATCCGGCTTCGCGATCGTCGACTCGAACGGGTAGAGATTCACGACCACCACATCGATAGGGCCAATCCCGTGCTGGCTCATCTGTTCGACATGGGCCTTGAGCGAACGCCTGCCTAGCAAGCCCCCATGGATCTTGGGATGGAGTGTTTTTACCCGACCGTCAAGAATTTCGGGAGAGCCGGTATAGGCGGCCACGTCCGTCACCTGTACTCCGGCATCGCGAAGTGCCTTTGCCGTGCCACCGGTGGACAGAATTTCAGCGCCAAGCGACTCCAGCCCCTTCGCCAACTCGACGACCCCGGTCTTATCCGAAACACTAATCAATGCCCGCTTAATGCCGGCCATGTTTGACTCCTTCGAATGGTGTGCAATGTCGGATGGTTACGTTGCTGTATGATAGGCGCGCGAAGAATAGCAAATGGGTCCGGCAAGTGCAAGGCGACAGATGGCCCGTACCTGACGGACGGATCATTGACGGCGAGACCATCAATCGGGTAACGTCAGGGCCGGAGTAAGGAGGTCGTACATTCCCCTACCATAACCACTCAACTTAACCAAGGAGGTGTGCCATGCTGGCTGGCCGATTGGTGAAATTGATCGAAAAGAACTCCGAGCAGCTCGCCCGAGAGCTCAGCGAGAAAGTGTGGAGCTCTCCCCGCTGCAGTGACCTCCGCAAAGTCCCCCCGGATGAACTTCGAGCCCGTACCCGCGAGATTTACGATAACCTGAGCAACTGGCTGATGGACAAGACCGAAGCCGAAGTCGAACAGCGGTATACAGAGATCGGGGCCCGGCGCGCCGAACAAGGTGTGGCCTATAGCCACTTCCTTTGGGCCATCACCGCCACGAAGGAGCACATGTGCGCCTTCGTCCAGCGAGAGGGTTTGTCAGATAGCGCCATGGAGCTACACGGAGAGCTGGAACTGATGCATCTCCTGAACCAGTTCTTCGATCGTGCCCTCTACTACACTGCCGTGGGCTATGAGCGCGAGCGCGCTCGCATCGGATCCAACCTCAAGCGACGCAGGGAAGACCATCAGAAGGTCTATCTCTAGCTTCTGCCTGAGAGGAAGCCATCCCTCTCCCGAGAAACCGTCGGGCTCACTGCCTTCGCGTGGGCCCAACGCCACCGCTCATTAGTTTCCCCTGTTTGAGAAAGATCTGGCTTGACCAGCCAGGAATGCCGTACATGTTCCATAGGCCCTACCAATCCGCACCTAACCGATCGATAACAAGTTGGTGGACCACGGTATACTTCCCGAGTGTTGAGAGATATACGGCCGCTTCCGCCACATCAAAGGGATCAATTTTTTCGCTGCGTTCGATCTCTACCGGAGAGGCATCGACCAACTCATCGGCCACGCTTCCCGGGCAGATGGCACTGACCTTAATGTGGTACGGTCGGCCTTCATCCGCCAAAGATTTTGTGATCGCAAGAATGCCATGTTTTGACGCGCTGTAGGTGCCAGTCCCCGCCCAGGCTTGGAGCCCCGCCACACTCGACATATTGATGATCACGCCGCCACCTTGCTGTTTCATGTGACGGAATGCTTCACGACAGCAGAAAAACGTCCCGCGCAGATTCACTCCCATCACCTGATCGAAGGTCTGGGTGCTCGCCTCAGCTAGAGGGCCACCGCCGCCAATCCCCGCATTGTTCACCAGGATATCAATCCGGCCAAAGCGACTGACTGTATCACCCATTAATCGCTCAACCTGCTGCTCGTCTGCCACATCGGTTTGTATTGCTATCGCTTCTCCCCCGTTCTGCTGTATCTGATGCACAGTCTGCTCACAAAGGGTATTCCGCCTTGCGGCGACCACGACGGTGGCTCCCTCCTGACCAAACCGGAGAGCAATGGCCTTCCCAATTCCGCTACTACTCCCCGTAACGATTGCGATTTTTCCGTGAAGTCGTACGTTCCTCATCTCCAGCATCGGCTTGGCTTGATACCAAAGCCTCCTCAACTCAATGCACAGCTTCTTGCAAAAGCATAGAAGCGAATTCTACGATCGTCGTCGCCCGTAAACCTCCCCATCACACACAATTCAGTTTCCGCAAAGGGTGCCCATCGGATGGCGCTGCTGGTCTAACCCTAGGTTACGTCGCTCGATCAACCATCTCTCAGCATGTTCAGTTATTTCAACATGTTCGGTGTTGATTCCTTTGAAGTGCACCAGCTTGAGATTATACACATTCCGAGCTCAATCTGGCTGACGACGCAGATTTCACCCTAGTACATCAGCCATCAAATGTGATACCGTGATACGTCGCACTTCAGTCATCACATCATCCGTAGCAGGCTGACCTCATGAGGCGTACGGAAATCTTGACCGGCGGTCTTGGTGCATTGATACTCGTTGCCGAGGTGTGCATCCCACAGCATCCGTTTCCACTATCGATGACGTCTCAATCCGTCGATCACGACCAGCCTTCGTTCAATCGCGTCTCTCTCCCGATGGGAGATGCAAACCAGGCTTTTGATCTTCATCAACCATTGAATGACCGACCGAAGGAATGAATGAACTATGAGCACACTGAGCAAATGGTTGCAGCCGCCCCCCAAAGACTCCATTGAACAGCAGTACCAGGAGCTCGCCAATCTCCTGCGTACAAAAGAACGGGTGTTGGAGACGACCTCGCACGATCTGAAGGTGAAAACGGCGGCGATGCAAATTCTTGAACAGAAGGTCATGTCGTCGGAGAGCACGGTCACCTCCGTTCAACGGGAACTCAACGCCCGTACCGAACAGATAAAGGCACTTGAAACGGAATTGGCCGCACGGTCGAATCGGGTGACCGCCCTGGAAGCTGAAGGAGATGTCGTGCGCCAACGCATGACTGATCTCAATTTGATTATTTCCGACCAGGCGGAGGAACTTCGTGGAGCCCAGCAGGCTCGTCATGCCGCCGAACAGGCTCAAGAAGTCCTGAAAGAAGAGATCCGGGTCCTCCGCGACCACATCACCCAACTCAACGAAGGCCTCACCGATCGAAACTATCTCCGCACCCAACTTGAAAAGATGGGGGCTGCGCAAGACCGCGTGCATCGACTGGAAATTGAGTTCAGCGACCGTGAAGCCGCCCATCGGGCGACCATCCAACAGCTCGAAAAGTCCATCGCCGAACGCGATCAACGTATCCAGCAGTTTGATGCCAATACTGCGGTCCAGGTAGACGAACTCCGGGAAGCCCAGCAAACCTGTCATGCCGCCGAACAGGCCCAAGAGGTGCTGAAGGAAGAGATCCGGGTCCTCCGCGAGCACATCACGCAACTCAACGAAGGCCTCGCCGACCGCGACCGCCTCCGTGCCCAGGTCGCAAAGCTCGATTCCACACAAGATCGCGTGCATCAACTCGAGGTCGAGCTTGGTGACCGTGAAGCCGCCCATCGGGCGACCATCCAACAGCTCGAAAAGTCCATCGCCGAACGCGATCAACGTATCCAGCAGTTTGATGCCAATACTGCGGTCCAGGTAGACGAACTCCGGGAAGCCCAGCAAACCTGTCATGCCGCCGAACAGGCCCAAGAGGTGCTGAAGGAAGAGATCCGGGTCCTCCGCGAGCACATCACGCAACTCAACGAAGGCCTCGCCGACCGCGACCGCCTCCGTGCCCAGGTCGCAAAGCTCGATTCCACACAAGATCGCGTGCATCAACTCGAGGTCGAGCTCAGCGACCGCGAAGCCGCTCATCGGGCGACCATCCAACAGCTCGAAAAGTCCATCGCCGAACGCGACCGGCGAATCAGTAAGGTCGACACGAATGCCGCTGCCCAAGCTGAGGAACTCCGTGGAGTCCAACAGGCTCGTCAGGCTGCCGAACAGGCCCAAGAGGTGCTGAAGGAAGAGATCCGGGTCCTCCGCGACCACATCACCCAACTCAATGAAGGTCTCGCCGACCGCGACAAGAGGATTACCAACAGCGATGCGAGTGCCGCCGCCCAAGCCGACCAGCTCCGGGAGGCCCAACAGGCTCGTCAGGCTGCCGAACAGGCCCAAGAGGTGCTGAAGGAAGAGATCCGGGTCCTCCGCGAGCACATCACGCAACTCAACGAAGGCCTCGCCGACCGCGACCGCCTCCGTGCCCAGGTCGCAAAGCTCGATTCCACACAAGATCGCGTGCATCAACTCGAGGTCGAGCTTGGTGACCGTGAAGCCGCCCATCGGGCGACCATCCAACAGCTCGAAAAGTCCATCGCCGAACGCGATCAACGTATCCAGCAGTTTGATGCCAATACTGCGGTCCAGGTAGACGAACTCCGGGAAGCCCAGCAAACCTGTCATGCCGCCGAACAGGCCCAAGAGGTGCTGAAGGAAGAGATCCGGGTCCTCCGCGAGCACATCACGCAACTCAACGAAGGCCTCGCCGACCGCGACCGCCTCCGTGCCCAGGTCGCAAAGCTCGATTCCACACAAGATCGCGTGCATCAACTCGAGGTCGAGCTCAGCGAGCGCGAAGCCGCTCATCGCGGCACGATTCAGCAACTCGAACGAGCCCTTGCCGACCGCGACAAGAGAATTGAGAAGCTTGTGCCAGTCAATCATCTCCTTCGCGAAAAGGAGTCCGAAATCAAGGAATGGGAGAAAAAACTCACTCGTACCGTTCGCGAACATGAGGGGCAACTCACCAAGCTCCAAGAGCAATGTGTCGCCCAGGATCAACTTCGCGAGCAACATCAGCTCACTGAACACCAACTCCGCGAGGAACAGAGGCTCGCCAAACACCAACTTCATGAGCGAGATGAACAGATCGCGCGTCTCCAGCGGCAGCTGCAAGACCTTGAGACCGCACGCCAAAACCTGACCGCGGATGTACAGCGGATTCCGGAGAAAGATGAGCAGATTAATCGTCTTCGAAAGCGGCTCAGAGAAATGCAAGCCGAGCTTCGCGCAGAGGCCTCCGCTTCCGCGAAGGGATCGAGCGATCTCAAAGCAGCTCCGCTCGCCAAAGTCGCTCCCAGCGCTCAACCAACTTCGAGTACCGCCACTACGCCGACTAGCGCTGTACCAACCCAGGGCTCACAGAACAGCACAAGACAGGATTCCCACGCCAAACTGGACAAGTCTGGTGTTGCATCCAAAGTCAAAGCTGAGCCGGTCACCAAGACTGCTACTGGCCCTAAACCAACCCCTGATACCAAGGCAGCTCCCAACAAAACCGCGTCTGGTACTACTACCATCGCTCCAGCAGCCATCATCTCCCGGCAGGGACGACCGAACGGCACTGGGCAGGATTCCCACGCCGAACAGCCCAAGTCCGGTGACAATCCCAGCACAAAAGCTGAGCCCATCAACAAAGCTATTCCCAACGCAAAACAATCCCCTGACGCCAAAGCGGCTGCTCCCACCAAACCAGCCGCGAGTGCTAAGGCAACTCCTGCAGCGGCTGTTTCCAGTCAGGCCGTGCCGAATGGCGCAGGGAAAAGTTCTCCTGTCGTTCAACCTAAATCCGGTAACGGGAAAGATGTACAGAAGGATGATCTCCAAAAGATCAACGGGATCGGACCGGTTTTCGCACAGACCCTCAACAAGCTGGGCACCTACACATTTATTCAGATCGCTCGGTGGAAACCAGAAGATATCAAAAAGATCTCCAAGAAGCTCGACACCGACCCTGAACGGATCAAACGGGAGAATTGGATCGCGGACGCTAAGAAGCAACACTTCAGAAAATATGGAGAGAAACTCTAGTCATTCGATAGAAGGCCGTTCCAGATGGGATTTTGAAGAGGCGCCTTCTCTGCTCGGCCTACCGTAATACATTTCACCGACCAGCCGTTCAACCCAACTCTCTGTTAGCGCTCAGCTGCAAGAAGGAATGCATTGATCAACGGATGCGGGTGATCTGGGCGCGATCTTGGTTCATTGATGGCAAAGGTCTGAGGATCAATCGCTTCCACCGCATACCAGTCATCAACCATAGTTGAGGCAGAACTATAGGTTTCCCCTTGTTTAATGTCACCGAATACGTCGGCTGGCTCCACAAGTCGTTCATGGCACCCAGCAAGACTGAAACACAGGCTCACCAAGAGCATAAACTGGCAAAGATTCATGACAAAAACCGACTCTCTTTCATCGCTGATTCCCAGGTGTACGCCGTATTAGGAATTTAGCAGCTTGGCTGTCTGCTCTGATCATTGACGACAATCTCCTCATGAACACACTCTCAAGTTACGAGGCGCCGAAATTAGCGAGTCAGCATGAGGATGTCAATTGGATCGCTGTGCTGTCGGAATATTCGGCGGGCAACGGGCTTACGAAGGCCTACATGAGATCGAACTTCGCTCGTTCATCCACCCCGCCTCCTGTTTGACTTCCCCTCCTTCTCTCCATAGAATCGCACCATGTCATCGTCCTTTGTTCACCTCCATCTCCACACCCAGTTTAGTCTCCTCGACGGCGCGAACCAGATCGAGCCGCTCGTTCGCCAGATCAAGTCCTTCAGCCAGCCAGCCGTGGCCATGACCGACCATGGCAACATGTTCGGTGCCGTGGAATTCTATCGGAAAGCGAAGGATGTGGGCGTCAAACCGATTATCGGGTGTGAAGCCTATATGGCGCTCGGAAGTCGACACGCGAAGAAAGACAGTGGGCTCGCGCACAACGATTACTACCACCTGATTCTTCTCGCACGAAACCTGACCGGCTATCAAAATTTGATCAAGTTAGTTAGTAAAGGATATCTTGAAGGATTCTACTATAAGCCACGGATTGATAAGGAACTATTAAAGCTGCATCATGACGGGATCATCGCCCTCTCTGGATGCCTGAGCGGCGAAATTCCCTACCTCATTGGTCAAAAGGATATGGCCGGTGCTATGGCAGTGGCGGGTGAGTTTCAGGAAATCTTTGGGAAGGACCATTTCTATCTTGAGGTTCAGGCGAATGGACTCGATCATCAGCGCATCGCGAACGCTGGACTCATCGAGATCCATAAGACGCTCGGAATTCCCATGGCCGGGACCAACGATTGCCACTACCTCAACAAAGAAGACGCGCGGCCACATGAGTTGATGCTGTGCCTCCAGACCGGGAAAACGTTGAGCGATCCCAACCGAATGAAGTTCGACACGGACCAGCTCTATGTCAAATCGACGGAAGAGATCGCCCCGGCATTTGCCGAGTTTCCCGATGCCGTGATGAACACCTGCCGGATTGCCGACCATTGCGACCTCGATCTCCCCTTGAACAAGACGCATCTCCCACAGTACCGCGTGCCGGAAGGGTTCAGAGATCGTGAATCCTATCTGGAGCATCTCGCCATCGCCGGCCTCAAGGAACGATTAAAGGAACGTCCCAGTCGGATCGCCCCGCCTGTGTATGAGCAGCGACTCAAAGAAGAGCTCATGGTCATCTGCTCGATGGGATTTGCCGGATACTTCCTCATCGTCTGGGACATCATCCGTTTCGCTCGGTCTCGCACTATTCCTGTTGGACCAGGTCGCGGTTCTGCAGCAGGCAGTCTGGTCGCGTATGCATTGCGCATTACAGACCTTGATCCATTGGTATACACACTCTTGTTCGAGCGTTTCTTGAACCCTGAACGCGTCTCCCTCCCGGATATCGACATGGATTTTTGCATGGATCGACGAGGTGAGGTCATCAACTATGTCGTGGACAAATACGGCACCGATCATGTGGCCCAGATCATTACCTTCGGAACGCTCGGTGCAAAAGCCGCTATCCGTGATGTCGGACGGGTCTTAGAGCTATCGTACGCGGACGCGGACAAAGTCGCCAAGCTCGTCCCCAATCAATTGAACATCACCTTGCAGCAAGCCCTGGAGACCGAGCCGCGGCTACGCGAGTTGGTCGAGACCGATCCGAAGGTCAAAGAGCTGATGGCAAATGCCCGATCGCTCGAGGGGCTTGCGCGCCACGCCTCCACCCATGCTGCCGGCGTCGTGATCTCCGAAGGTCCGCTCACCGACCATGTCCCGCTCTACAAAGGCGCCAATGACGAAATTGTGACGCAGTATTCCATGGGGGACGTTGAGAAAATCGGTTTAGTGAAATTCGATTTCCTCGGCCTCAAGACGCTGACGATGATCAGGCGAGCGGAGACGCTGATCAACGAGACCCATTCCGAGGCCCCGCCTCTCGTGATCGACCAGGTGCCCTTCGACGACCCAGCCACGTTCGCCCTGTTGAGCTCTGGAAAAACAACCGGGCTCTTCCAATTGGAAAGTTCGGGTATGCGAGATCTCCTCACAGGACTAAAGCCCGATCGATTCGAAGATATCATCGCGATCATCGCACTGTATCGACCGGGTCCGATGGATCTGATTCCGGATTTCATCAAGCGCAAGCAGGGGAAGGTGCCGATCACGTATGAGGCACCGGAGCTGGAACCTATCCTGAAGGACACGTATGGCGTGATCGTGTACCAGGAACAGGTCATGGCGATCGCCAATAAGGTCGCTGGCTTCTCCCTGGGACAAGCGGACATTCTTCGCCGCGCGATGGGGAAGAAGAAGCCGGAAGAAATGGAAAAGTTGCGCGTCAAGTTTATCGACGGGGCGAAACAGAACAGGATTCCCGAGAACAAGGCGCAAAAGCTCTACGAACTCATCCAGAAATTCGCCGGATATGGCTTCAACAAATCGCATGCAGCCGCTTATGCCGTGATTTGTTACCAGACAGGCTTCTTGAAGGCCCACTATCCGACGGAATTCATGGCGGCGCTCATGACCACCGACATGGGCAACCAGGACAAGCTGGTCGGGTATTTCACCGAGTGCCGAGATCTCGGTATCAAGGTCCTGGGTCCGGATGTGAACGCGAGTCAAACACACTTTGCCGTGGCGGACGGAGCCATCCGGTTCGGTTTGGCGGCCATCAAAAACGTCGGTGAGGGAGCTGTTGAATCGGTGCTTGACGTGCGATCTCGTACCGGCCCCTTTGGGTCGTTCTTCGACTTTTGCCGACGGGTGGACTTACATAAAGTCAACAAACGAATGCTAGAAGGGTTGATCAAGGCCGGCGCGTTCGATTCAACGAAAGCAAAACGTTCGCAACTCATGGCCGTACTCGATCAGGCCGTGGAAGAGGGCGCGGCAGCCCAGCGCGAACGAGAGGTCGGGCAGACCAGTATCTTTGGTGAGGACCTTCATGGAGAACGTGCTACAGTGGCTCTCCCCGCACCCGCACTACCCTCGATCGCCGAATGGGACCAGGCTCAGCGCCTTAAGTATGAACGTGAATTAACTGGCTTTTATATTTCCGCTCACCCTCTCGCACGGTACGAGGCCACCCTCGGTGCCCTCTCTACGACTTCGACGATAGGTTTGAAAGATTGCGCCGACAACGGTGAGGTGAAACTCTGCGGCATTATAGCCACCGTCAAATCGATGCTCACGAAAAAGGGCGATCGTATGGCCTACCTGACCGTGGAAGATTTGCACGGCACGGCCGAGGTCATCGTCTTTCCCGATCTGTTTAAGACAGCCGGAGAGTTGATTACACCGGAACGGATCGTGAGGATCAGCGGGACGATCGATCGTGGCGATAAAGGCACGAAAATCCGAGGCAGCAAGATCGAGCCGTTGGCCGAGGTGCAGGCTCAGGCGATCAAACGCATTCGAATCCGCCTCACTGATCGCCCCGAAGTGCAGGCCCAGCTGCCTCGCTTGCTGGAGGTACTCAGGCGGCACCCCGGTAACACCACCATTTCCATGTCGTTTCGAACAGATGGCACCTTGGAAGCGGAGACCGCCCCCCTCCCGAACCTCACGATCTGTCCAAGCGACCACTTCATATCGGATGTTGAAGAAGTGCTAGGCAAAGGGGCCCTTTCTTTGCTATCTTAAAGAGTCCTTTCAGGGAGATCTCTACACTCCATCTCTCTTATGTGTGCCTGGGTTGGATTATTGAACGTCCATGCGAGATTACCTCGAGTTTGAAAAGCCGATCCGAGAGATCGAAGAGAAAATCGAGAAACTCTCCGCCGCAGCCACAAGCGGTAAGACGTCTTCTCAGAACGACATTCGGAAGCTTCGTGCGAAGCTTGCTCAAGTCGAGCATGACCTCTATCAGACCCTCACGCCCTGGCAGCGCACTCAGCTCGCGCGGCATTCTCAACGTCCCAGTACCTTGGACTATATCAGTGAACTCACCAGAGATTTTCTCGAGTTCCATGGGGACCGTGTGTTCGGCGACGACCGAGCCATTGTGGGAGGGTTCGCTCGATTCAACGATCGTCCCGTGATGATCATCGGCCATCAGAAAGGCAAGACGCTGAAGGAACGCATGCAGCGGAACTTCGGCATGCCCAATCCTGAAGGCTATCGAAAAGCACTCCGGCTCATGAAAATGGCGGAAAAGTTTAACCGCCCAATCCTGACGTTTATCGACACTCCGGGAGCCTATCCCGGGATCGGTGCCGAAGAACGAGGACAAGCTGAAGCCATCGCCCGCAACTTGTTCGTCATGTCACGATTGACGGTCCCTATTATCTCCGTGGTTATTGGTGAAGGAGGAAGCGGCGGCGCTCTGGCGCTCGGCGTGGCCGACCGTGTCTTGATGTTGGAACATTCAGTCTATTCCGTCATTTCTCCGGAGGGATGTGCCGCAATTCTTTGGGACAGCCCAGAAAAGATACCCGATGCAGCTTCTGCGCTCAAGATGACGGCTGACGACTTAGCCAAGCTCGGCATCATTGATCAAATTGTCCCTGAACCGCTGGGTGGCGCACATCGCGATCCGAGAGCCATGTACGATCAAGTCGGCAAAGCGCTCACCAACCAGCTCTTTGAGCTGCTCGATGTACCGGCTGAGCAACTCCTCACGCAACGAGACCAGAAATACCGCAAGATGGGAGCCGTGAACGGTCTGCTCCCTTAATCGAGTCTGATCCCAGCACCTCTCTCATTCCGTTTGGATTCGAAGAAGCCCGACCTCGGTGAATCGCCGTTCGATCACCGCAAGAATGTTTTCAACTAGTGCCGGACGATACGGATCAAATACCGCTGCCGCCAGATATCGGTTCACCGTTGTCGGTAATTTTCGCCGCCACGCGACAGCCGACCGTCTGGCCTGTTCGGCCAAATCACCATCGAGCATTCGTCGAATCTCTCGCTCAAAGAATGCGACATGCACCATTTCATCGTCGAAAATCGAGGCAAGATCAGGTCTGAGTGTACGGAGCAATCTCGCAAATTCTAGCCCTAAGGATTCGTAGCCATAGATCTGAACAGCCAGGACCGGCCATTGACGTGGAACGGATGAAAGACGTTCTCGCTCGGGCGATTGACGGTCGACCATCGCTTTAAATTGTGCGAGATGTTGCTGCTCATCTTCCTCATGTTTTCGAAGAAAGGCGTACACGTTGGCAGGAACGTCTTGCTGCTGGGCCGACCGCACCGTCCGCAGCGCCATCGCTTCAGCCTTAACAAATTGTTCCAATAAGGCACGTTCGCATTCTGGCGGGAGCCGAATGGACGTATCGCAATCACCCGACATGATGCGCGCATCCTACGCAAACGGAACGGAGTTGTCCAAGCATCTATGACGGAGGGTTGACTGGATCTTCAGATCTGTGTACATCCTAAAGGCACTGACTCTAAAGATCGGTGATATGTGAGAGGTCACGTGTGGCTGATCACCGGATCGACGACCACTCTGAACACACAGCTCATAGGCCTGTCAACGCATGAGGCTCTACCCATGACAAATCCGACAAGGTCTGCGTCAGCCGTTGTCAAACAGGTTGCTCTGTGTCTACTCGCTGCAGCGCTCTTGATGGACATCGGCTGCGTCAGTCGACGTGCTTATGAGCAGCTCAAAGCGGAAATCCAAGAACAGACCCAAGCGTTAAAAACAGTGCAGGAGGACGTGAGCGGGTTAGATCAGGAAATCGCCGTGTTGCAGGCGACCAATCGACGCAAGAACATCACCATCGATGAGCTCCTCGCCGCGATCCAACGTGAACAAGAACTGTTGCCGGTCATGCGAGAGGAAGCCGAGGAACGGCATTCGTCTCTCAAGACTCAGGTAGCCAGTTTGTTGGATCAGAGTTGGCACCTGGCTCGCAAGATTGCAGATCTTCGACAGACCAATGCTTCGTTGCAGACCATGGCGGCTCAGTATAAACAGGAAATGAGGCAGATTCAGGCTCAAACTCAAACCCACACGCCGGTGCTGGTGGCTGCACACGCAGAACAACCATCCGTCACGTCCTCGACAACGACCGAAGAACCTGTTGCCACAGCTGCCCCAGAACCACCGCCGGTTGAAGAGGACCAGCCCTCGTCTCTCATGAGTGATGAAAGTAGTGCGCCGCCGCAAGTCGCACAAGCCGGTTCACCGACACCTGATCTCACGCCAGTCACGCCATCTGTACCCTCCTCACCCCCTGCACCGGTGACTGCCGAACCACCTGAGGCCGACGAATCGTGGTTCGACATGATTATCGGCTGGCTCCTCGCATTCTGGAATTGGTTGATTAGTTAGCGCTGCGCCAAGACTTTTCAGACTGAGCGCTTCTTGCAGCGCGACAATGCTAGTTCCGCGTGGCCCACTCAGCCGCTGCGGCTCGAGTCCCAGATCCCGTTGCGAGACAGCCTGTGAGGAAGTAGCTGCCATCGGAGCCTCTCGATTCAAGTTCTCTCCCGCACAACACACTGCTGAGATTGCGTGCAACATGGATATTGTTTCTATCTCTTCATACGAGACTCTACCAGCCATGCTGATGGATTCGGTCAGCAGTCGAGAGGCCACAAACATTAGATAGGTGAGGTTCAAGCCACCTCTTCCCAGCAAGAGAACCTTCGCTCAACCGACGGCATGACATCGTAGAGGTAACGCGCGCACCAGCTCGTACTGCCGCTTCAGCCGCTATGAGTCCAACTCGCCTCCCACCGATGACCACTACCGTTGCCACTGCGCTCCTAGCACTACATGAGAAAGTCATAATGCTGGTGCGCATGCTAATACATACATTGATACGATGGAAACACCGACCGCAATTTGAAATTACTAATCGCGGGGCAATGCCTATGCATGGTTAAACCTGCGTAGGACTTTTCCAACGGAGATCGCTCCATTCACTTATTACGGTCGACTCGGAACTAAATCTTATCGTTTCTTTAAATTTAGCCCTATTACAATAACTCATAGCAGGCCCATGTCTTGCAGAGGCACATCTCCGAAAACCAGCGATCGCCATCGCTTTGCGATAGATTGATGTTTCCACTTCGCTGAATCAACGGCGTCGAATGGAACGAACAAAACGCAGGTGAAGGAGAATCATGATGCGCATTCGAATGATGTGTTGTGCCGCCCTTGGCATTGCTGGACTATTCTCCAGCAACGTTCAAGACGTGTTCGCTGCTGAGGATCTAGGGAAACGAAACAACTTACGGGTGACAAAACCTACGCGTCCTCAAAATCCTGACGATTCGTTTGGCCGGATGTTCTCGGGTTTACTACCCTATGCACCTCCGACGAATGAGGTGAGAGAGCTCGCTCAGAAAGTGGGAGTCAAAGGCGGGATGTGCGACGCGCAAGATCTTCTCACGGATCCGATCCAGTCGATCCTCAATCCTGCTGTCCACAGCCCGAATAATTCTGACAATCCGAACATGACGGCGGGAATGACCTTCTTCGGACAATTCCTCGATCACGACATGACTCTCGCGTTGAGAGCGCCGATCACCGAACCCACGGACCCCAGGCGAACCACTAATTTTCGGTCTGCCGAGTTGGACCTAGATAGCCTGTATGGTGAAGGTCCCGACAAATCGCCGGAACTCTACGATACCAGTTCCGGTGACATCAAATTCAAGGTTGAGGAGATTCCAGAGTCGGCGGCAGTGTCTCGAGGAGGAAAAGTCCGCTTTGATCTTCCACGCGATGCGAACAACAACGCCATCATGGGAGATAGCCGGAATGATGAAAATATCATCGTCAGTCAATTCCATCTGGCAATGTTGATGTTTCACAATGCCGTGACCGATCAAGTACGAAAGGATCCAACCTTTGCCAATCGTTCTCCGAAGGAAGTCTTTGCCGAGGCACAGCGTCAGGTCCGGTGGCACTACCAGTGGATCATCGTCAATGAATTTTTGCCTCTCACGATTGGACAAGGTCGGGTGAACGAAATCATGCGGCAGGGCCCGCGCTTCTATAACTTAAACGACCGTTCCCGGGACAGGGACTTCCGTTCTCGCCGGCAGGACCCGTTAATACCCGTGGAATTCGCCGTGGCCGCCTACCGGTTTGGTCATTCCCAGGTCCGGCCGAGTTATCGAATGAACTTCGGAGCCTCCCCTGGCAACGAGTTCTTCGCCTTCATTTTCGATGACTCGATCGATCCGAACAACCCCGACCCCAACGACATGCGTGGCGGCAAGAGGGCGGCTCGTCGATTCGTCGATTGGCAGACCTTCTTCAAGTTGGACAGCGTGAACTTCCGTCCCAACAAGCGGATCGACAGCAAGATCTCGACCCCCCTGTTCCTCCTTCCCGGACAAAAAGGACCAGCTCCTGGGCTCCCGACCGATGGGCCCCAGTCCTTGGCATCTCGAAATCTCATGCGTCACGTGAACTTTGGAATCCCCTCGGGACAAGCCATTGCACGCGTGATGGGAGCCCGGGTCCTGACTCCAGAGCAACTCCAAGAACTCGCAGAGTTCAAGATGGAGAGTAATACTCCGCTCTGGCTCTACATCCTCAAAGAGGCGGAGGTTCTCGAGCAAGGGATGCGTCTGGGGCCAGTTGGAGGCGGTATTGTCGGCGAAGTTTTTATTGGACTCCTGAAAGCCGATAAAGACTCCTACCTGTCTGCGAACAGAAACTGGAAACCGACCCTACCGTCTGCGAAATCCGGAGACTTCGAGATCACTGATCTGCTGAAGTTTGCCGGGGTCGTTCCTCCATTGGAGTAATCAATTCCACAGCACGCTGGGTGCCCCCCTTCACAGCGGGCACCCATTTGCACCAACTTTAGGTTTCGTCTGCCGGGCCACATCTCTCACCTTTGGCACAGAGATTCTCCACATTGCTACGTGACTGATAATTGGCAACTCCACCCCTTCGGTCTAACTCAATCACGCAACAGTCTTCTAACATCTGCTTAAGCTGCTTACGCCCACGCTGCACACGAGATTTCATGCCGGATAACGAAAGACCCATCTGTTTGGCAGCAGCCTGTTGTGTCAACCCATCGATCTCGACCAGCGTGATGGCCTTTCGATAGTCTGGTGAGAGCCGCTCAATCATGGGACGAAGACAGCCGACCAGTTCCGATCGAGACTCCTCACCTTCGTCTGGATCTAGCATTTCTGGTTTCTTTGTTGTTTCGTCACACACATCAAGTTCAGAACTCAGTCCTGCAGGAATCTCTCGCTGTCGTCCTGGCTTTCGGTAATGGTCGATGATCGCATTCCGCGTGATCTGATAGATCCATGAGACGACCCGGTGCGGATCGTTCACAGAGTCGATCTGTCGATGCACGCGCACGAACACCTCTTGCAGAATGTCGTCAACGTGAGCCTGATCATCGATGCGCTTGGCGATGAAGGCGCGGAGGCTATCATGCAGCTGTTGCCAGAGTTCTTCCGTCGTCTTCGTCATGATGGCCTCTCGGTGAGTTTCCCCCACATGGAGCTGTATCAACTTAGGCTCCGCACGTGGGTGGCTCAGGGGCACCGGCTTTCTTCGGCAGGCAGCAGCCAGTTTGACTGAGTCGTCCGATGACTGCCAACTGCTCACGGACCGTAAAGATTTCCCACGCGTTACCGTCCGGATCGGTGAACCAGAGCTTATCTTGCCGAGCAAAGCAACAGGCGATGTTATCCTCTACTCGTTCAAGTATTCCTTCATGTTGCAGGTGGACTTTCCATGCAGCGATCTCTTCAATCGTGTCAACCTCGATCCCTAAATGATTCACGGCGCTCACGTCCTGCGTTGAGGACACGAGGGAAAAATTCAGCGCCGGAGCCTTCACGTCAAACTTGGCATAGTCATCTACTTGCTTCTGCGGCTTCATACCGAAGACCTTCTCATAAAACGCGACTGACTTAGCGACATCTCGCACATCGAGCGAAATATGGGGACGCATGAGGCATCTCCTTGTGAGAGAGCGGCGGGTGATTCCGTGCTCATCTCTATAGACGGAGGAGGTTCGAAAAGGACGCAACACGGCCTGGCCGGAAGCCTGCATTACGCTCGAGTCTTGGCGGAACAGCCGTTGAGATGGTCATCCACCATACCCACGGCTTGCATGAAGGCATAGATGATGGTGCTTCCTACGAAGCGGAAACTTCGCTTCTTGAGGTCTTTCGAGAGTGCGTCGCTCTCCGGGCTTGTGGCCGGAACATCCGCCATCGTCCAACGGTTATTTACTGAGCCGGTCACTAAATAGTGCGTACTATTTCAAGCGGCATACTGCACATGCTGTTCTTGAAAGAACTTCTTGATCACCTGGGGCTGTTTCTGCCGCCGATGGAGATGGCGGCGCACGGTCTTGAGGAGTTCGGTCCGGTTGGCCGGACGGCTTCTACCCAGCCCGTTGGTTTTGACGTCCTGGTTCAGGAGTTCATCCGGATTGAGCTCGGGACAGTAGCCGGGTAGACGGATGAGCCGGAGTCGGGTGGCGTGCCGAGCCACGAACCGGGTCACGACCGCGGCGCGATGCACGGGATGTCCGTCCACAATAAGATAGATGCGGCGACCAACTGACTTCAGCAGTCGGATCAGGAACTGCACAAAGACCGGCGCACGAAACCGTCCCTGAAAGACCATGAAGGCGAGTGCGCCCTTGTTGGTAATCGCCGAGATCATGTTGCACCCGAAGCGCTGGCCGGTCGCCCTGGTGATGGGCGTCTGCCCCACGGGGGCATAACTGCGGCCGGTCACATGATCGCTGCGGAGCCCCATCTCGTCTCCCCAATACAGGGCGGCCCGTTCGCGTTTCGCCTGTCGGGCGAGCGCCGGATACTCCTGCCTCAGCCAGTGCGTAATGGCCGCGTCCTGACGCTCATAGGCCCGGCGCACCGGCTTCTGCGGGCTCATTCCCCAGGCCTTGAGGTAACGCCCGACTGTGACCAAGGAGACCGCGAGCCCATAGATCCGTCGGATGAGGGCCGCGACCGCGGCCCGCGTCCAGAGATAAAACGGGAGCTGCAATTGATCCGGCATCCGCCCCACAATCAGCCCCCGAATACGCGCGGCTTGCTTCTCATTGAGCAGCCCCCCACCGGCTCGCCGCCCCCGCCGCTTGAGCCTCAGGGCCCGGAGTCCACCCTTCCGATCAAGTCGCACCCAGTGACTCACCGCTCGTAGACTAGCGCCATAGGTCCGTGCCGCAGCCGTCTGCGTCATCCCCCCACGCACGGCCTGCGCCACCTGACGACGCAACAGCTGTTGCGCCGCCGCTCCCAACGTCCTGGCATCCGGTGTCCTCCGCATACCAAGCGTTCTACCATACTACGCACTATTTAGTGAACTGATCAGTAACTGTGGCTTCCCGCCGACGAATTGCCAGACATATCGGTCGAAGGTGCCGAATTCTTTCTGCACCGCCAGAAACGCCTGTGCGTTTATCACCGCCGCATCTACCTTCAATCGATTTCGGATGATG
>JAOUHJ010000134.1 GCA_029865225.1 Nitrospira sp. | reverse complement strand
TGGAGTCCAACCCGTGGGAGTACCCGAAGGTCCGTTGATACAGGACCCAAAACACGCCGATCGCCAACATCGCAAACCAGCCGATCTTGGCTGGTCGCGAGTCGTACCACTGCGAAATGTCGTACCCTCGCCCCGAACTGTCAGCAGCCATATCCTCTACCTCCTTGTGTTGAATGAAAGAGCGCGACCACTGAATGCCACGTTTACAAGAAAGGATCTTCCAGCAGGCAAACTAAGTACTCTGCTGGCAGGACCCGAAAAAGGTGCACAAGTATCTGACAAATATTCGAGACGAGTCAAGCAAAATATCACGCGTGAGACCAACCAAAAGCCTTGTAAAATACACACGCAGTTGCTTGGCCAGTGTCCGCACGTATACTCCTGCAAGGCATAAAAAGTCAAGATCGGTCAAGCTGCTGCGTGGCATTTGATCTGCTTATGAATTACCGACTGCGCTGAAAAACGCGACTTTGAATTCAAGATAATTTTGACCTGCTACGAAAGAGGGGGACACGCACGGTGACGCAGTGAACCAGCGACCTCGATTATTTCTTAAAAGCATCGTCCTTGATCGTAAAGTCAAAGGTTGGTTCAACCACGTGGCAAACTACAGCTAGAATTCTGAACTTGACGGAATCCTTACAGGAGGCAAATCCCTGCAGAGGGAGGACGATCGATTTTTGATCATCGGGGCGAGAGTAGGTGTTGCTTTGCTGGCTGGTGCGTGGCATCGAGCACAAGGAGGGAAGCGAGGTTTTCACTTGATCAACTGAGCAGGCGCCAAAGCTGAGATAACTGGTGCCTAGTGCAAGGTGATCACATTGAACCAGGCAAGGCTTGCGAACGAACCAGTCCTTGGCAAGCGGATCATGATTCGCATTTCCTCTTATATCAATTACGGCACCCGAGAGAGACCTACTTACTCGGGTGCCTAGCGAGGAGTACCCTAAGATGGATCAGCCGCCCGCAGCACGCGTGGCCTCTGAAGGTTTGCGACGATCGCGAAAAGAGAAGAATAAAACCACCGCGAGACCTACCACAACAGGAACAATCACCATGATGTAATGCGAGAGATGGGACATGACTCCCGTTTCACCAACCGAAAACGGGAGGCGTGAAACGTGTTCGCCATTGTCGCCAACCGAAACCAACCCGATGAATTTTCCGGGCTTATCAAAATTGTGCTTCACATCGATGGATCCGGTCGGGTAGACCTTAGCCGGGAGATGCGCAACCGTCACGGCCTCAAGATTGTCTTCCGATCCGGTGTCGCTAATAATACGCACTTCGACCGGGAGAGAGCGTAGCTCCTTTTCAACATAGTCGAAGACCAACACGGCATTTCCCATACCAGGCAACTCCTGACAAAATTGCCGTTCATAGTAGGTGTCCGGTAGATAGGAGTGGAAATACATCTTATAGGGTCCGATATGGAGGACACAGGTATCCGGGGCCAATTCATGTCCATGCTGAGCCAACGCCGTGAACGGAGCGGCAACGAGTAGAAACAGACAGTACACCCAAGCACGAATCAGAATGTGACGGGACATGTTTAACCTCTTCGTTGTCAAAAGATCACTCACTGAGCTCTTAGGAGGCCGCCTTTTTCTCCGGCTTGCGATCGCGCATGAAAAAGAAAATTGCTCCTACGATCAGAGTTGCCACAACAGGAACCATGTAAATGTTCAGGAACTTTGAAAAGAATTTCGGCTCACCGACCGAGAATGGAAATTTTGAGACATGCTCATGATTTTCCCCTACCGTCACGATACCGACGAATTTACCAGGATTCGGGAAGGTATGGGTGAAGTCGATAGAACCGTTTCCATACACTTTCGGGGGAAGGTGAAGGACCGTGATGCTCTCCAGGTCGTCCTCGGATCCGGTATCTTTGATGATACGAACTTCAGCCGGAAGGGACCGAAGTTCCTGCTCGATATAATCCAGTACGACGATCGTCTGGCCTGTCGCCGGGATGTCCTCACAGAACTGTTTATCTTGTGTGTTCTCAGGTTGGTAACCACTGAAGTGCATCATGTATGGTCCAACCGTGAGCTTACACATATCTTCCGCCATCGACAGCCCACCGTGCGCATAGGCCTGTGAGGAGAAGAGAGCAGTCAACGCAAATACCGCACATCCAACTGTCGGCTTCAGGGAAAGAAAAGGTTTCATGGGTGGTCCCTCTCTGGAATAATGAGTGATTACGTAGTGGTCAACATACTGTTTATGACCGACGGCGAGCAGCCCACCAGCCCCGGAATCGGCCTGACTTTGAAAGCTCATATCCGATGATCCCCAGGACTAGAAGTAGTGCTAACGGGCCGAGGGCGGACCGGCCAATTTTTGAGTAGTCAACCTGTTGCACCCGTAACAAATAGGCAGAGGGGCTGAGCCCCTCTGCCGTGATGATCACTTTATACAAACCTTTATCCAGATTTGCTTCACCTCGCACGACTCCATCTGGATGAGATGTCGGTCTCCAATAGGCGACCGTTTGCGTTTCGTCCTGTTGGTTTTCATTAACGCCACGAATGATTTTGACCCCCACCGGCAGCTTGCGGAGGCTTGGATCGACAAGGTCCACTACGAGGAAGGTATCACCGACATCCGGAATATCTGTACAGTATTGAGCCTTTGGTTCAATCTGAGGCTGATACGCACTGAAATGCACCATGCTCCCACCGATTTTTCGCACACAGGGATCCTCTTCAATGGTGACATTGCCATGAGCGGCAGCGGGAGCCGGACTGATGCCCGCCATACTGAGGAGCAAGAGAAAGAATGACCCTATATAGGTAGCGTATGTAATCATCACGTTATTGGCCGTATCTGTTCACAGAGGGTTGGTAACCCTCAAAATCTACCACCGTGCGGTCGGCTCTTTCAAGTAGCCAACATCGTTGGCTCGGTCTTGCGTGATGCTCTACGGCCGCCGTACGACCTCGTATCTGAGAACGCGAGAATTCGTCTCAACGAAACTGAGAAGTAAACTCGAAATGAATCTATTTCTCGAGTTGACGTTGATCAACAGACGTGCTGATAATATAAATAGGTCTGTGGATCCATTTCCAAAGGAGGCTAGTCATGAAAGCAAAAGAGGGAGTCATCACTATTCTAAATAAGATCCTGACCGCCGACTTAACCGCCATTAATCAGTATTTTGTCCATGCGAAGATGTGTGATAATTGGGGATATGAGCGGCTCCATCAGAAGGTGCGCGAACGGAGTATCGACGAGATGAAGGATGCCGACGAGCTCATCGGGCACATTCTCTACCTGGAAGGTGTACCTAATGTGCAACGCATGAACTCGGTTCAGGTGGGCGAGACCGTACCGGAACAGTTGAAGCTGGACTTAAAGGCTGAACAAGAAATGCTGACCTTACTTAACGAAGGAATCGTGCACTGCGCGAAGGTCTCGGATTTTACGACTCGCCATATGTTGGAAGACATGGCGAAGGATGTTGATGAGCATATCGATTGGATTGAAACTCAACTGGAAACGGTCAAACAAGTCGGCTTAGAGAACTACCTTGCCGAACAAATCAAGAAAGACTCTTGAGCGAGGAGATTATGAAAGCCAGAGACGGAGTTCTAGACTTCCTCAACCAGGTCCTCAAAGCTGAATTGACAGCGGTCCACCAGTATCTGCTGCACGCGGCCATGTGTAAGAATTGGGGATACGAACGGCTGCACGAACATTACAGCCATCTAGCGAATGAAGAAGTTCAACACTCCGCGGGTCTTATCGATCATATTCTCTATCTAGACGGTACCCCCGCGGTAGCACATATCGATTCCGTAGCGCATGGGGAGGATGTCGCAGCTTTATTTCGGGTCGACCTCGGTTTTGAATGTGAAGATATTGCGTTGCTCCGCACAGCGATTGCGCATTGCACGGAAGTCCGAGATTTTACGACACGTCATCTGCTGGAACACATGATTCAAGATTCAGAAGAGCATGTCGATTGGTTTGAGACCAGACTTCGGACTATCGCTCAGGTAGGTCTCGAACGGTTCCTGTCGGAACAGATCAAGAAGTGAGTGCGGTAGTCTCCTCCTTAATCAGGAGCACATCTTGAACATGACGTTGCGGGGACACATTACATCTCTGCAGCTTGGCTTACCGTGCACCATCGAGTGCAGAGATGTCGGCATTTCTTCAGACCAGGCCTGGACCACAGGGTTCTTCAAACATCCAATTAGCGATCCCGTTTGGCTCGGTAGACTTAACCTTGACGGGGATGGGCAGGCGGACCTTGAGAATCACGGCGGAGTTGATAAAGCGGTTAATGTATATCCTATCGAGCACTACCCATATTGGTTACAAGTCCTTTCTATGAACGAGTTGGTGCCGGGAGCTTTTGGTGAGAATTTTACGACTCGAGCTTTGTCTGAAGATGAGGTATGCATTGGAGATACCTTTGAGATCGGCGACTCGCTTGTCGAGGTATCGCAACCCCGGCAGCCATGCTGGAAGCTCGCTCGGCGCTGGGGCGTACCTGACTTAGCCCTACAATTCCAGAATACCGGTCGGACTGGTTGGTATTTTCGTGTACTACGAGAAGGTTTGGTCCAAGCCAATCAGTCAGTGGTACTAGCTTCCCGTCCGTTTCCGCAGTGGACGATCGCTAGAGCCAATCTTTTGATGCACCATCAGACTGAGGACAGAGATGCAGCGCGTGATCTTGCGAACTGCCCGGCCCTCTCATCTCGGTGGCGGGTGAAATTAGGCAAGCGCGCTGACACTGGCATGGTAGAAAGCCACTCCAGCAGGCTGTATGGACCACAGGTGGATCGAATATAGAAGTGGCCCGCCTTGATAGGGTACTCGACTTCGGTCCCGGGGGGGCTTATTTCTGGCTCTAACCTTAGAACAGCATAGGGCCGAGCCAAACCCTACTGGTTGGCCCAGCCCCGTACTTCTTGTCGACTGGCGAGAACGAAAACTTATTATTTTACGTCTTAATCGTCATCATCCTCGTCATCGTCTGATTTCTTCTTGACCTCCTTGAGCACTGCATGGCCTTGAGCGAGGCTCGCATTGAGGTCGTTTTCCGGAACTTTCTTGTGGACCAGATTCTGATGGCAGTCGATACAGGTTGCCCCCTCGCTCTCCATCTTCGCATGGGCCGCTTTCGCTGAAGCGCCCGGCGGCTTGGTGTTCTTATGACACGCTCGGCACGTCAAGCTATCCCATTCTTTGAGCTTCATCCGAGCTCTAAAGGCCGCCTCCGGTCGATGTTCATTAAACTTTTCGACGGTTGAATAATCAGTGGTGAATTCCTTAATCAGGAACGGCACACCGTCCACCACATGGGTGTAAACCGCCTTATGGAAGTTAGCCAACCCTTGAGGCACATGGCAATCCTTACAACCAGGATCCATACCCAAAGCGCCCCAGTGTGAAGACTTTTTCAACTCTTCATAGGGATAGATTTCAGAATGGCAACTTATACAGAATTCAGTCCTAGAGATCGCAGCCTCACCACCGAAGACAACGGTGATGAGCCCGATCCCGAGTGCAGCACCAGCAATTAACGTCCCAGTCTTAGCCATTTCTAGTCGTCTCCACCATTGTCAGCCTTCACAGGAGGCTTCGCATTCTTCTGAAACTCCTCGTGGAACTTTGGAGTGGGTGGACCAGTGAAGGTCCCGGCCAGTTTGAAATGCTCATGCAGAGCCTTGTCACTTCGAACGGATTTTTCGAAATCAAAGGCGTATTTCTTGTCCACCTTTGGCGTGAACGGAGTGTAAGGTTTCTTCACACCCTTCCAGCCAGACCCTTCGTAATTGAGATGGCAGGCATTACATTTCTCCTGAAATTCAAACTCCTGCCCGGCTTCTACGAGCTTTTCTCGATCCATTGTTTTCTGTGATTTCTCGAATGCCTCTCCTGCTTTTCGATGAATTTTTCGATACGCACTTCCAGCGCCGTGGCAGGATTCACAACCTACATTCGTGACAAATTTCTCAGGCTCTTCGATAACGTAACCACCTTCTTGCCCGAAGCCGTCTACGTGACAACCGACACACTCCTTATCCGCCGTATAATCCTTCTTAGGATCAAGCTTAGCCTTCAGCTTAGCTTCCTTCCTGGTGTTGGGTTTCAGCGACTCCATTGCCTTCCCGTGGAGAGTCTTATCCCATGATTCTCCCTGGCTTTTATGGCAGTTATAACACTTCTTTCGACCTTCAAATGTTCCTTGGGCTGAAGCCGTTCCAGCGACTGCTAGAAAGACCGCTGCAGCGACAAATGCAAACACCATTCGTTGAGTCACGGCATCTCCTTTCCAATAAATGTATGATGAATATCGACTGATTTTCTTACATGGTTCATGCACAAGCGCTTAGTCATTCCAATCGTCACTCCACTAGGGAAACGGCTACAGTTTACCATGGAGAAACTCGCGACTGCTACCCTCATAATCGCTAATTGGATTAAACACCCTGGAAGGTCTAAGCGGATGGTATCTTAAAAACCCAATATCCGCCTTGTTTATGGACAACTTGCAAGGCCTCAAAATCTACCGGCGTAGAATTCATGAGGGGAAGCATATGAGCCAGCAAGACTTTCCCCTTCTGAGTTTCATTCAGGAAGTACGCTCGCACAGACTTCTCACTAAGTGACTGAAGCGTATAGGTGTTATAGCCGTTCTCCTTCATCCACCCCTTCACCTGCCCCGCAAGCCCATGGACATTACCGGTCAATGGAAAGTCCTTAAAGGCCAGATCAATCCGGTCAGGATACATCATCGCAAGCTTATAGAGATCCGCTGGATGAACAACGATGTAAGCTTCCCGTGAACCAACGACCTCCTTCAGCATGTTGGCACCCTTAGAAGCTTCGGATGAAAGTGCGTCGGCGAAGATTTTGAATTTTTCCTGCTCCTCATTGGCCCCGAGTGGACCCCAAAATTCACGTTCGTATTCAGCAATCACATCCGAACGGTCTTTCCAGTACGACGGCACGATAAGTGGATCAGCGAGGTAAGATGCGAACAGCGTGTCCCGCCCCGACAGCAACTTCAGCTGCCTTGATGTATCCCACCATCCCAAAATTATCGCGCCCTCTGGCACATGGTTCGCTATATCAGCCGCGAGTGTTCTCAACTCGGAAAAATCGACGGATGCCGTCACAATAGGTTCAGAAACCAGATTTTCCCAGTTGAGGAGAATGGAGTGACCCGCCTGATCTTTAGTTTCATAGGCGATCGCCACTGGCCTATCAAGGGATGGGACGCGAAGCTCGTATTTACTAATTCTCAGATCCGGCCAAGCTTCCAACTGAAGATTCAAAAACTGAGCACTCCCCCCTTCTTCAACGAGCTGATAGTTGTACGGAGGAGGAAGAGGTTTGAACCAGAGATAGAGAACCCAACACAGCAGAAAAAAACCTCCCGTCACCAGGAGGACTCCTAGTGACGGGAGGAGTGTGGTCCGGGACGGACGCGACATCGACTCATTCATGGACGATGTCGCGTTCACGGCCTACTTCTGACGACGCCGCCAGCCGGCCATCGCGAGGGTGCCCGCCAGCATCATGCCGCCGCCAATGCCCCCGAGGGAGAGCTTGCCGGTCTCGCTGTCCAGATCGAGCAGCCCGGTCTTCATCTGCCCTTCCAGCTTCGCGACGCGTGCCTGCAATTCCAGCTTCTCTTTTAGCCGCGTATCGTCATCCATG
>JAOUHJ010000034.1 GCA_029865225.1 Nitrospira sp. | reverse complement strand
TCGGTTGTCGCGCCGTGATACAGGCGACACTCACTGCGTCGAGAAGACCTCACCGTCCAAGACACACCGGGGCAGCCTATGACCAATGAGGAGAAAGTCAAGAAGCTGGTGGAGTGGATCGATCCGGAGGAACGGGTGGCGGTGCATTTCTTCATCTGGTCATCGGGTCAAAACGGGGCTTCTGAGGAGCTTTCAACGATCGAATCCTCTTCGTGCTTGAACGTCACCTTCATGCGACCGAAAGTCGGGACCCGGTGCTGATCGTTGGGGGGCGAAAGCTTGTATAAGTGCCTGCCCCCTCAGTACCGAAACAAGGCACCGAGATAATTTACAAGATTGATTCGAAGAGTTTTCGTGGCGCGGATCATCTGCGGCGCATTCTGGAGGAATCCCAGACCATTGTCGATCAGGCGTTGGCGGCATCCCCGCAGCAGCCAGGGATTCCATCCGAGTCATAACTGAAGGAACATGCGATGAGCATACCCACCCGTGCCAGCCACCCCATCTACAATCTGCTCCCCACGGAAATCGAGAGATTCGATTCCCTCGCCGAGCTGGCGCTGGATCTGCGCTGGTCGTGGAACCATGCGACCGATCATGTATGGCGGCAGCTTGACCCTGCGCTGTGGGATCTGACCCACAGTCCCTGGGTGGTGCTGCAGACGGTCTCGCGGGACCAGATCGAGCGCGTGTTAGCCGATCCCGTGTTTCGAAAGAACGTTGATGACTTGGTGCAGACTAGACGTGATGCGGCGGCGGCGCCCGCGTGGTTTCAGCACACCCATCCGGGATCTCCGCTGAGTTGCGTCGCCTACTTCAGCATGGAATTCATGTTGAGCGAGGCGCTGCCCATCTACTCGGGCGGGCTGGGCAATGTCGCGGGCGATCAGCTCAAGGCTGCCAGCGATCTGGGCGTGCCGGTGGTCGGCGTGGGCCTGCTCTACCAGCAAGGGTATTTTCGCCAAGTGATCGGCAAGGACGGCGCGCAAGAAGCCCTCTTCCCCTATAACGATCCCGGACAGTTGCCGATCACGCCGTTGCGCCAGGCCAATGGTGAATGGTTGCGGTTGGAAATCGCCCTACCGGGGTACTCGGTCTGGCTACGTGCCTGGCAGGTCCAGGTCGGCCGGGTGAAGCTCTATCTGCTGGACAGCAATGACGCGGCGAACTTCCCCGCGCATCGAGGGATTACCAGCGAATTGTATGGCGGCGGCCCAGAGCTGCGCCTCAAGCAAGAACTGCTGCTTGGGATCGGCGGGTGGCGATTGCTTCGTGCACTGGGCATTCAGCCGGAGGTCTGTCACCTGAATGAAGGGCATGCAGCCTGTGTTGTCTTGGAACGCGCCCGCAGTTTTATGGACGAGACCGGGCAGCCCTTCGACGTCGCCCTGGCTGTCACGCGAGCGGGGAACCTCTTCACCACCCACACGGCCGTGGCCGCCGGCTTTGACCGGTTCGCGCCAACTCTTATCGACCAATACCTCGGTGGATATGCCAAGCAAACACTCGGCCTCCCACTCCATGCGCTGCTGGCCCTGGGCCGCCAGAACCCAACCGACTCGTCGGAACCGTTCAACATGGCCTATTTGGCCATCCGCGGGAGTGGCAGAGTCAATGGTGTGAGTCGCTTGCATGGGAACGTCAGCCGCCACCTATTTCATCCGCTCTTTCCGCGGTGGCCAGAAGACGACGTGCCGGTCGGACATGTGACCAACGGCGTGCATATGCCGACCTGGGATTCGGCGGCAGCCGACGAGCTGTGGACGAAGGCCTGTGGCAAAGGTCGCTGGCTGGGTGTGACAGAACCCCTGGAACAGGATATTCGCTGCGTCTCTGACGCTGGGCTCTGGGAATTTCGTGTTGCGGCAAGCCAGTCGCTTGTGGCCTACACCCGAGAACGATTCTCCCATCAACTGGCTGTTTCTGGCGCATCGCCCAAAACACGAGAGGAGGCGGCACATCTCTTCGATCCCAACGCCTTGACGATCGGCTTTGCACGCCGGTTTGCGACCTACAAGCGACCGAACCTCTTGCTGCACAATCCGGCGCGATTACTGCGCCTGTTGGCGAACGCAGAGCAACCGGTGCAACTTATTATCGCGGGGAAGGCTCATCCGGAGGACCATGGAGGGCAGGCCCTGATTCAGGAATGGACCCAGTTCATTCAGCGGCCCGAGGTCCGCCCGCATGCGATTTTCCTTGCGGACTACGACATGCAGTTGACCGAGCAGATGGTGCAGGGGGTGGACGTCTGGCTGAACACACCGCGGCGCCCCTGGGAGGCCTGTGGAACCAGCGGCATGAAGGTGCTGGTCAATGGCGGCCTCAATCTCTCGGAATTAGACGGCTGGTGGGCTGAGGCGTACAGCCCTGAGGTGGGGTGGGCGTTGGGGGATGGTCAAGAGCATGGCGATGATCCTGCCTGGGATGCACTCGATGCCGAACGCCTCTATGACCTGCTTGAGCAAGAGGTGATCCCAGAATTTTATGCCCGAGACGAACAGGGCATTCCCACCGCCTGGGTCAAACGGATGCGGGAGAGCATGGCGCGGTTGACGCCGCGTTTCTCCACCAACCGCACGGTGCGTGAGTACACGGAACGACACTATCTCCCGTCGGCTTCAGCCTACCGTGAGCGGGCTGCCGATAAAGGGGCAGTAGGCAGCCAGGTGGTCAAGTGGAAACAGAAACTGACACAGCAATGGGCCACGCTACGGTTCAGGGACGTGACGGTGGAAACTCGTGACGAGCAGCATCTATTTGAGATTCAGGTCTATCTCAAGGACCTCGACCCCACAGCGGTGCGAGTCGAGCTGTATGCCGATGGAACCCATGGCAGCGATCCGATCCGACTGGAGATGATGCGCATCCGCCAACTGGCCGGCGCGTCTGACGGTTACCTCTACAGCGCGGCGGTATCAGCGGCTCGTTCAGTGGGGGACTATACGGCGCGAGTGATCCCACACTACGATGGCGTGGCTGTGCCCCTGGAAATCGATCTCATTCTCTGGCAGCGGTAAGTGTCCTTCGAACGAGAGCAGTACGACGGAAGGCACATGATGAAAGAGTCAAACAATCCGAAAAGAATGCGACCGCCACCAGACCGAATGGGATCCCAGTCAAGCCAGGCCGCAGAAACAACGGACGCGACCACAGATCTGACCACGCTCAAACGCCCGCTGCATGAGTATGTGGCCACGGTGTCCGAACGCACCGAAGTTCGGAGGGGCGTTCCGTTACCTATGGGAACCCATGAATACGGGAGGGGAGTCAACTTCGCCTTCTTCAGCCGTCACGCCAGCCGCGTACGGCTGGAGTTGTTTGATCATCCCCACGATGCCATGACTGCCAAAGGGATTGATCTTGATCCCGCGCGCCACCGCACGGGTGACGTGTGGCACATCTGGGTTGAGGGGATTCAGCCTGGCCAACTCTATGCCTATCGCGTGGACGGTCCGTATCAACCCAACGACGGCCATCGGTTCAATTTCAATAGGCTGCTCCTGGACCCCTTTGCGACAGCGATCTCGCCGTTGCCTGATTGGGATTTTGGCCCGGCGCGCGGCGACGATCCGTCGGCCCCAGAACGAGACGTGGTGTGTTCGACAGTCGATGATGCTGGCGCGATGCCCAAGTGCGTCTTCATGCAGGAGCACTTCCATTGGCAGGACGACCAGCCGCCCAGACATCCCTGGTCGAAGACGATGATTTATGAAACACATGTGCGTGGGTTCACGATCCATCCCACCTCCCAGGTGATGCATCCCGGCACGTATCGGGGCCTCATGGAAAAGATCCCGTATTTTCAAGACCTGGGGGTGACGGCCGTGGAACTGATGCCCATCCAGGAATTCAATTCACACCAGGTGATCGGCATCAATCCGCACTCTGGCCAACCACTGACATCTACGCCAAGTCCGGCAAAGGGCCCGAGAGCAGCATCAATTTCGTCGCCTGTCACCATGGCTTCACGTTGCATGATCTCGTGAGTTGTCGACAGAAACACAATGAATCAAACAGGCAGAACAATCCCGATGGGGCGAGCGAGAATTTCAGCGAGCATTACGGCGATAAAGGAGTCACGACGGATCCCCGAATCGAGTCTGTCAGAAAGCGTCAGATCAAGAATTTCCTGTTTTCGGGGGAGGGGCCCTGGGCTCCATTGAGGGAGAGCCCAGGCACCGGTCATCAAAGCGGCGCAATTCGAGCGCGTCGCCATGCGCGGCGATGCCGGCTATGCCAACCGGGTTCTACCCGCGATAAGAACGTAGTGTGGCGGACATGATGAAAAGAAAAAGGAACACTGAGAAGGACTACGACGACGCAACGCAATCCGACGCACTGGTGTTGTTCGGCGTGACGGGTGATCTTACCCATAAGAAGATCTTTCCGGCGCTCTACGCAATGGCGAAGCGAGGCGGCCTCAACGTTCCGGTGGTCGGCGTCGCCACATCCAAGGTGAGCTTGGATGAGCTACGCAATCGGGCCAGGGACGCCATCATGAAGTCAGGCGGGATCGATGACCCATCAGCCCTTGATCGTCTTTTCTCCCTGCTTCGCTATGTGCGTGGCGACTACGAAAAGCTGAAGACTTTTACCGCACTCAAAAAGGCGCTGGGCAGCGCCCGGTCTCCGGTACATTACCTCGCAATTCCACCCGCGCTGTTTGCCGCGGTTATCAAAGGGCTCGACGCTGCAGGGCTGGCCGAGCATGGGCGGATCGTCGTCGAAAAACCGTTCGGGCGTGATCTGGCCTCCGCGCGTGAGCTCAATCGAATTGCGCTGTCGGCGTTCGCGGAAGATTCAATCTTCCGCATTGATCACTATCTTGGGAAGGAAGCGATCATGAATGTCCTCTATTTCCGTTTCGCCAATTCCTTCCTCGAACCGATCTGGAACCGCAACTATGTGGCCAGTATTCAGATTACCTTGTCCGAAGATTTTGGCGTAAAGGGCCGTGGCGCGTTTTACGAAAGTGCCGGCTGTCTGCGCGACGTCGTCCAGAACCATCTGTTCCAGATCGTCGCGCTGCTGGCCATGGAGGCGCCGGCCTATCAGGGCTTCGGCGCCGTTCATAGCGAGAAAACCAAGGTGTTCCAAGCCATGCGCCCCCTGCAGCCGGACGACGTGGTGCGCGGTCAGTACGCTGGCTACCGAAATGAGCCGGGCGTGGCGAAGGGCTCGGACGTCGAGACGTTCTGCGCCCTGCGGCTGTTCATTGATTCGTGGCGCTGGGAAGGCGTGCCGTGGTACGTGCGTTCAGGCAAATGTCTGGCTGCCACAGTCGCCGAGGTCCTGGTCGAGTTTAAGCCACCACCGCAAAGACTGTTCGACGATTCATCGGCGGTGGACGAGCGGGCGAATTATCTGCGTTTCCGGCTCTCCCCCAACTCCGCCGTCGCCCTCGCCGCTCGCGTCAAGCGTCGAGGGAAGGAGTTCGTCGGCGACCAGCACGAGCTCTATTTGCTGGATGAACAGCCGGGAAAGGAAACAGCCTACGAGCGGCTCCTGAGCGACGCCATGGCCGGCAACGGGGCGCTTTTTGCCCGTGAGGAGGCGATTGAGTCCGCCTGGGCCGTGGTCGATCCAGTTCTCAGCACGCACCACCGGGCTCACCACTACAAGCCTGGCAGCTGGGGCCCGAAACAAGCTGACGCGCTCATTGCGGCAGACAGCAGTTGGCACAACCCCATACTGGTGAAGGCGACAAAGTGACAGCAGCGAACGAGGCGCTGCTATGCTTTGCCGTGAAATGGATCGTTGCCCTGAACGAAGGGGATTCAAGTGCGGTCTTCCGTGCTGGGAGCGTTAGACGGGGGACTCCATGATAGCCGTTATCACACTCTCCCCGCGGGACTATGACGCGGTGTTGTTCGATCTCGATGGGGTGTTGACCAGGACGGCGAGCGTACATGCCTCGGCCTGGAAAAAACTGTTCGACAGTTTTCTCGAACAGCGCGCCACTCAGGCAGGTGAGTCGTTCGTACCATTTGATATTGCCACCGACTACTCGCGCTACGTCGATGGCAAGCTGCGTTACGACGGCGTGGCAGCCTTCCTCCAGTCACGTGGGATCGCATTGCCGTTGGGTGCATCCGAAGACGGCCCCGACGTGCACAGCGTGCGGGCGTTGGGCAATCGAAAAGACCGATATTTCCTGCAGTACCTGGAGCAGCACGGCGTCGAACCCTATGAGGCGGCAATTGCGCTGGTACGTAAACTCCGGGCGCAGGAGATCAAGACCGCTGTCGTGTCCTCCAGCAACAACTGCGCAGCGGTGCTCAAGGCGGCAGGAATCGCGCAGTTGTTCGACGTGCGAGTGGACGGAACAGACATCACCCGGCTCACACTCAAGGGGAAGCCGGCACCGGATGCGTTTCTGGAGGCGGCACGGCGCATCGGGGTAGAGCCTTCGCGTATCGTTGTTGTGGAAGACGCGATCGCCGGCGTCAAGGCCGGGCGCGCCGGCCGATTCGGCTGCGTCATCGGCGTCGATCGCCGCGGGCAGGCGCAGGCGCTTCGTGATGCCGGTGCCGATGTCGTGGTGACCAATCTGGCGCAAGTCCGTGTGGCAGTGGAACCGGCTTCCGCGTGGTCACTGGTGTTTGAGGGGTTCGATCCGGCACAAGAGGGTGTTCGCGAAGCCTTGTGCACACTGGGAAATGGCTACTTCGCGACGCGGGGTGCCGCCGCCTGGTCGGTGGCGGATGACATCCACTATCCGGGGACCTACCTCGCCGGCGGCTACAACCGGTTGCGTACCGACATCGCCGGCCGGGTGGTTGAGAACGAGGATCTCGTCAATCTCCCCAACTGGCTCGCACTCGGGTGGCGCATCGCCGACGAGAACTGGTTCGATGCGAGAGCGGTCACAATCCTGTCCTACCGCCAGGAACTTGATCTTCGGCACGGCATGCTGTTGCGCAGCATCAGCTTCGAGGACGGACAGGGGCGGCGCAGCACCCTCCGCGAGCGGCGCCTGGTCTCGATGGCGGACATGCATATGAGCGCGCTGGAAGTGTCGCTGACCGCCGACAACTGGTCCGCTGGCGTCACGGTGCGTTCGGCGATTGACGGTCGCATCGTAAACGCGGGCGCGAAGCTCTATCGCAAATTCAACAACAAACACTTGGAGCCAGTGGCCAGCGGGGTCGTCGGCGAGGACGGCGTATACCTGCTGATGCGCACCTGTCAGTCGAATATTCATGCCGCGCAGGCGGCGCGAACGCGCGCGTTCCTCGACGGAAAACCTGTCGATGTGCGGCGTCGGGTGATTGAGGGATCGGGATACATCGGGCAGGAACTGAGGGTCGACCTCAAGCAAGGCGCGACGCTTGTGCTGGAGAAGCTGGCCTCTTTTTACACCTCGCGAGATCATGCCATCTCCGAATGCGGTCTGGAGGCGCGCAAGGCCGTGGCGCGCGCCGACCGCTTCGATGCCGTGATGGCGGATCATGTGCTGGCCTGGAAGCACTTGTGGCGTCGCTTTGACGTCCATATCCTGCCAGCCGATCCCGGGTTCAAGATGAACGTCTCGATGCTGCTTCGCTTGAACATGTTTCACCTGCTGCAGGCCGTCTCGCCCAAATCCATCGGACTCGATATCGGCGTGCCCGCACGGGCCTGGACCGGCGAAGCCTATCAGGGCCACATATTCTGGGATGAATTGTTCATCTTTCCGTTCTTCAACTTTCGCATGCCTGAAATCACCCGGGCGCTGCTGATGTACCGCTACTGTCGCCTGGGCGAAGCGCGCACTGCCGCCCGCAGCGCCGGATACCAGGGGGCGATGTTCCCCTGGCAGAGTGGCAGCGACGGACAGGAGGAAACCCAAGAATGCAACCTGAACCCGCGTTCACAGCGCTGGGTACGGGACAATTCCTACTTACAGCGCCACGTCGGCAGCGCCGTGGCCTTTAACGTCTGGCAGTATTTCCAAGTCACCCGTGATGTGGAGTTCTTGCACTCATACGGCGCCGAGCTGATTCTCGAGATCGCTCGCTTCTGGTCAAGCCTCGCAAGTTTCAATGACGAGCGCGGACGTTACGAGATCCACGGCGTGATGGGGCCGGACGAATTCCATGACGGCTATCCGGATGCCGCAACACCCGGCCTCAACAACAACGCCTATACCAACATCATGGCCGTGTGGGTGCTGTGCTGCGCGTTGGAGGTACTCGATCTGCTGTCCGACGTGCGGCGCGCCGAGCTCACGGCTCAGCTTGACCTGTCGGCGGAGAAAATCAAATGCTGGGACGACATCAGTCGCAGGATGTATGTTCCGTTTCACGACGACGGGATCATTAGCCAGTTCGAGGGCTACCAAACATTGCGTGAGCTCGATTGGGAGGCCTACCGGACCCGCTACGACAACATCCAGCGTCTCGATCTCATCCTCGAGGCGGAGGGCGACAATGTCAACCGCTACAAGGTGTCGAAACAGGCCGATGTCTTGATGTTGTTTTATCTGTTTTCCTCCGAGGAGCTGGGCGAATTGTTCGAACGGCTAGGCTATCCGTTCGAATATGAAACCATCCCGCGCAATGTTGATTATTACATCGGGCACTCGTCCCATGGCTCCACCTTGTCCCGGGTGGTCCATGCCTGGGTGCTGGCGCGGTCCGACCGCCCGCGCGCGATGGAGTTTTTCGCGCAAGCGCTGCAAAGCGACTTCAGCGATATCCAGCAAGGCACCACGGCGGAGGGCGTGCACCTCGGGGCCATGGCGGGTGCGGTGGATCTGGTACAGCGCGTATCAACCGGCATCGAAGCGAGAGGCGATGTGCTGCGACTCAATCCGGAATTGCCGCAGGAAATGAAACGCCTTGACATGCGCATTCGCTATCGCGGGCACGCACTTGATCTGCGGCTGACGCGTGACTCGCTTACGGTCCGCGGGCGTGATGGCGTGGCGGCGCCGATTGCCCTGTGCGTCGACGACAAGGTCGACGAATTCGTCAGCGGCACGACCCGCGAGTTCGAGTTATCGTTCAAAGAACCCCCGGCTTCTCCGGAAGTCTCCTGACAATGGAGGGTGGTCCATGAAGTCGAACGCCGACAAGCACGGGATGAAGTCTGCAGCGAAGCGAGAGCCTCACGAGCACCACGATCATCATGCCCACATGGCGGCGGACTTTCGGAAACGGTTCTGGATCTCGCTGGTCCTGACACTGCCGATTCTGGGTCTTTCCCCTGTGCTGCAAAAGAAGTGGTGGGATTGCGCGAGGCCATCGGCTTTGCTGGCGATCTCTACGTTCTGTTCGGGCTTTCGACCGTCGTATTCTTCTATGGCGGCTGGCCGTTTCTCAAAGGGCTGTATGGAGAGCTGGCCTCGCGTCAGCCCGTAATGATGACGCTGGTCGCCGTCGCCATCACTACCGCCTACCTCTACAGCTGCGCCGCGGTGCTGATGTCAGCGAGCACGGTGATTGTGGCCATCAATGCGCGACTGCTGAGCCTGAAGAATTGACCAAGCTAGTAAAGGACGGGGACACGAATTTGGATTAAAACGAAACAAAGGTGAAAACCGCAATTAGAAAGACAGTGACAACAACCAAGAAGGAAGCATCCCGACGGAAGAAAATACGAGCTGACACCGGTCCATCAACCTTTTGAAATCGGCAAAGGAGCTAGAATGCTATGAATCCCCTCCTAATCGTCATCATCGTGCTCGCTGCGATGGTATTGGTCGCCGCGATGTTCGTTGTCGGCATCTACAACAAACTCGTCGCGCTGCGTAATCGGTTCAAAAACGCCTATGCGCAAATTGACGTGCAGCTCAAGCGGCGCTACGACCTGATTCCGAATCTGGTCGAGACCGTTAAGGGCTACCTCCAACACGAACGTGGCACGCTCGAAGCCGTCATCGCCGCGCGCAATGCGGCGGCGGCCGCCAACACAGGCGCGGCCGCCAATCCTGGCGACCCGGCTGCGATGAAGCAACTCGCCAGCGCCGAAGGCACGCTCGCCGGCACCCTCGGCCGGCTGTTCGCGCTCTCCGAGGCGTATCCCGACCTCAAAGCGAACACGACCATATTGAGCCTGATGGAAGAACTGACCTCGACGGAGAACAAAGTCTCATTTTCCCGCCAGGCCTATAACGACTCGGTGATGGCCTACAACACGCAGCGGGAAGTGTTTCCCAGCAGCATCATCGCCGGCACGTTTGACTTCACCGCCGCCGAGCTGTTCGCCATCGAGAATCCGGAGCAACGCGAGGCGACGAGGGTGTCGTTCTCTTGATGAAGGGTTAGCCCATGGATTTTTTTGAACATCAGGACAAAGCCAGGAAGAACACGAAGCTGCTGGTGACGTACTTCGCGCTCGCCGTCGTGTGCATCATTGCGTCGGTGTATGTCGCCAGTCTGCTGATTTTCTACGGTGCCAACTCCCAACAGCAGCCTGGCGGTCCGCCGCCCCCGCTCCTCCTGTGGGATCCCGAGCTGTTCCTCTACGTCGTGCTCGGCACGCTCAGTGTCGTCGTCATTGGCAGCCTCTACAAAACTGCCGCTTTGGCCAGGGGCGGCAGTGCCGTCGCCGAGATGCTCGGCGGACGGCTCGTCGGCCCCAACACGTCCCATCCTGATGAGCGTAAACTCCAGAACGTGATCGAGGAAATGGCCATTGCCTCCGGCGTGCCCATCCCCAAGATTTATGTGCTCGACAACGAAGAAGGCATCAACGCCTTTGCTGCCGGCCACTCGCCGAGCGACGCCGCCATCGGCGTCACGCGCGATTGCATGACATGGCTCAACCGTGATGAGTTGCAAGGCGTCATCGGCCACGAGTTTAGTCATATCCTCAATGGCGACATGCGTCTGAATCTGCGCCTCATCGGAGTCCTCTTCGGCATCCTGTGTCTCGCGGTGATTGGCCGAGTCCTGCTCTACTCGCGCAGCCGCAGCCGAGACAGGAATCCACTGATGCTCTTGGGGCTTGCCCTGATCGTGATCGGCGCGATCGGTGTATTCTTTGGCCGGCTCATCCAGGCTGCACTCAGCCGGCAACGGGAATTTCTGGCCGATGCTTCTTCGGTTCAGTTCACCCGCAACCCCGCGGGGCTTTCCGGGGCGCTACAAAAAATTGGCGGTGCCGGCTCGAAGATCGAATCCGCCCACGCCGGGGAAGCCAGTCACATGTTCTTCGGCAACGGCCTGGGCAAGCCGTTTCTCGGGTTGCTGGCCACGCACCCGCCGCTTGACGAACGTATCCGCGCCATTGATCCAGGCTGGGACGGAACATTCAAGCCCGGCAGTGTCACCGCAGCAGAAGCAGATTCGCCGCGCAAGGCGGCGAAACCGCCGTCGTCACGATTTCCGTTTCCGCCGACTCCCGGGATGCCCGGCGCACGGGCTGGCGCCGCCGGTATCGCTGCCAACGTCGTCCAAGTGGGAGCCGTGCTGCCGGCCCTGGGCCAGCCAACGCCACTGCACTTGCGCTACGCCGAGGAGTTGCGGAATTCATTCTCGGAAAAGGTTCGGTCTGCTGCTCGCGAGCCGCTCGATGCCACCGCGCTTGTTTATGCGATGCTCCTCAGCCCGGACAGCGCCTTGCGCGCGAAGGAACTCACGGAACTCGCCGCGCGGGCCGCGCCGGGGGGTGGCGAAAAAACCGCCGCGCTCTGGCCTGACGTCGCGCCTATCGCCGCGCGCGCGCGGCTGCCGCTCGTGAACCTCGCCTTGCCCGCGCTGGGTCTCCTTCGGCCCGACGAGTTCAAGCAATTCAGCTGCGCGTTGCAAGGGCTGATAGAGGGCGACGGGCAGATCGACATCTTTGAATTCGTCCTGCAGAAAATCGTCCGCCGCCACCTCGCGTCGCAGTCGAGTGAAACCTGGCCGACCTCGATTCAATACCACACGCTCAAACCGCTCGTGCGGGATTGCAGCGTCGTGCTCTCGGCACTGGCGCACGTCAGCAGCAGCGAGGCCGGCGAGGTCGAAAAGGCATTCCGCAAGGGCGCGCCCCATCTGCGGGCGGAGGCCGACGGGCTCAAGCTCTTGCCGCGCACAGAATCTGGGCTGGAACAACTGGATACCGCGCTCGATCGCCTCGCGTTGGCCGCGCCGCAACTCAAAAAGCATGTCCTCGAAGCCTGCGTGCAGGTCGTCGGCGCGGACGGCGTGATCCAGGAACGTCAAGCCGAATTGCTCCGTGCCATCGCCGAAACGCTGGATTGTCCGATCCCGCCGTTTGTCCAGATGGCCAAAGGCTAACAAGAGGATCGTATGTACCCGAATCCCCAAAATGATCAATCTGTTGAGGAACGAGAACGTCTCCGGCCTCAGCTATATTCGCCTTCGCAGGATGTTGAAACAACCGCGGAAGGTTTCGACGGGCTCAGCATGACCGGAGAACAGTTCAATAATGGTAACTCTCAGACCGTTGGCCCTGAAGCCTGTCGAAGGGGGAACGGCGGTTGTTCAGCAGCTTGTTAGAGCGATCGGGTTGTCATCATGCGTCGCACAAAGATCATTTGTACCGTTGGTCCCGCTACCGAATCGGCCGAGATGCTTCGCAAGTTGGTGGAGGCCGGCACGGATGTCTTTCGGCTCAACTTCTCTCACGGGACGGTAAGCGAACACCAGTCCATCATACGCCGCATCCGGGTCGTCGAGAAGGAGACTGGAAAAGCTGTTGCCATCCTTCAAGATCTCCCCGGTCCCAAGATCCGGCTTGGCGTGTTCAAAAATGGCTCGGCCGAGCTTCATGCCGGAGATCGTTTCCGCCTCACAACCGAGGAAATTACCGGGGATCATGAATCCGCATCGGTCAGCTATGCCAAACTTCCGGACGAAGTGAGGCCAGGTCAAAGTATTCTACTTGCCGACGGGACAGTGGAGTTCGTGGTCGAAACAGTCGCCCCACGGGAGATCGTGTGCCGAGTCGTTCTCGGTGGAGTCCTGACGAATCATAAAGGCGTCAATGCGGTAGGGGGAAGCTCAAGCTTGTCCGCTTTCACAGAGCACGACCAGAAGCTTCTTCTGGCCGGCCTTGAAGCAGGTGTGGATGTGGTTGCACTTTCCTTTGTCCGCTCTCCGGCTGATATTACGTCTGCCCGAAGCTTCCTTGCAGGCCGCCAAGCAAACCTTCCCGTAATGGCCAAAATCGAGAAGCTCGAGTCGTTGGACATAATAGCCGACATTCTTGCTGTGGCTGATTCCATTATGGTTGCCCGCGGTGATCTCGGTATTGAAGTTCCGATCACGCAGGTGCCTCACATCCAGAAGGAACTGATTTCCAAAGCGAACCAGGCCGCCAAACCCGTGGTCACAGCTACGCAGATGCTTCGCTCGATGGTCGAAAACCCTCGACCCAGCCGCGCGGAAGTCTCCGATATTGCTAACGCGGTGCTCGATGGGTCCGATGCTTTGATGCTTTCCGAGGAAAGCGCCGTAGGCGCTTATCCTGTCGAGGCAGTCAAGGTTCTGGCAGAAACTGCTGAGGTAGCGGAGGACCGACTTGTTGCCCGGCGACCCTTCGTATCTCTTTGCCCTACCGACCGCGTTTCCGCCTCTGAATCTATTGCCCACGCCGCAAGTCTCGTGGCCCATCAGGCTAAAGCCACAGCCATTATCTGCTGTACTCGGACAGGCCAGACGGCTCGGCTGGTTGCGAAATACCGGCCGGCCCAGCCGATTGTCGCTGTTACCCCTGTGCCCCAAACCGTGCGGCGGCTCATGCTGGTCTGGGGTGTCCACCCATTCCTGTTAGAAGAATGCACATCGATTGATGCAATGATAAAGGCGGCAATGGACCTGGCTTTCAAACAAGGGATTGTGATGGCCGGAAATAAGGTAGTGATCGTGGCCGGGGCACCATACTCTCCCCCGGGACAAGCCGACTTCCTCCGCATTGCTACTTTGAATGATCCGCCGTGACCCGGCCGCTCATTCTTATTACGATCGTCCAATTTTAGACGGCCCATGAAACTACAAAAGAAAACAAACGCGCTCTCTCCGGAACTGCTCCACAAGTTGGATGCCTCCTGGCGTGCCGCAAACTATCTCTCGGTCGGCCAGATTGATCTGTGCGACAATCCGCTGCTGAAGCGGCCGCTGACGTCGTAGAGGTGAGGCACATGTTGCTGAGGCACCGGGGCACGACGCCCTTCGACATGACGGTGCTGAACGATCTGGACCGCTTCCATCTCGTGATGGACACCATTGACCGCCTGCGGCAGACCGGAGATAAGGACCTCTATCGGAAGCAGCAACTCAAGGACAAACTCATCGAGCACAAGCAATACATCGACACGCACGGCCAAGACATGCCGGAAATCTGGAACTGGAAGTGGAGTCGGGATGGCAGGTAGGTAGGAGGAGAAAGTGATGGCTGGAAAGGCGTATATTTAAATAAAGTGACGGTGTATCGGCGAGAGGAAAATATGAAGTACACAACCAGTCCTTCGAACCTTGGCACTGTCCTCTCGGTGCGCGGCAGTGTCGTCGATGTACAGTTTAATGGTCGTTTGCCGCCTATCTACTCGTTGCTGCACGCGCAGGAGGGGACAATTGCATTGAGGTCTTGGCGCAACTCGACGAGCATCTTGTTCCTTTTTGCGTCAATGGATAGTTTGTCCAGATGCGAAATGCCCCACATGAATGGTCTTTTGATCCATTTCTAATTCTCTAGGCTCGTTCCGAAAACCTTCTTCTATTATGGGTGAAGATTGTTGCTTTCCAGGCAGGAGGGTTCTGGCACATAGTCTGCTCCGTAAAACATTCGTGCGATCAACAGCATGCGTCAATTGAGCATTGATTGGAGGTGCTCTTTTTGCTTGGCCCAAGAATAGGTTGTCGACCGGCTGTTAGCCGTAGCGGTTCGTCCTTGGTATTGGTCTGTGATCGTAACCGGACGTCAACGGGTGCACCGATCATTCAGAACAGCACTGCATGACAAATTATGAGGACGCATGATGACCAATCAAGAAAAGCCGAAGAAGATTATTCCGTGGATTAATCCGGAAGAACGGATCACGGTGAATTTCCTGGACGCCCAGGACCTGAACGCCGAAGTGATGGGCTGTAGCGACCAGTCGGTTGATCTCTCCATCGAGACGCGTGTGACTCATATGAAACAGCGGATTGCCGTTCCGCTGAGCCGGGTGATCGTGTCGGAAGATCCTTCACATTACAAGCGCGATCCGGAGCGGCCGCTCAAACAGCGCCGATTGATGTTAGTGATCGATAGCACGAGACCACCGATCATTTACAAGTACGTGAACACCTCTCGTGACGTGCCAGACGATCTGTTTGCGCCGGGCGAGGAACCGGTTGGGGGAGATTCTCACATGTACCACCTGATTCCCAAGTCGCGTATCATACGGTTGGCTCGATGAACAAGCTATGCAAGGTGGTTGAGGGTGTTGAGGCGGCCACATGAAAAGGGAGATCCAGGTCACGACGTTGGTTCTGGATATCGGCGGGGTTCGGCTGAACAACGGGTGGGATCATCATACTCACAAAGGGGCGGGGCCTCGCTTCTAGTCGGTGTGGACAGAGATAAGCAGAAGAGGGCTGGTGATCGAGAGCCGGCTGATTTATAAGTGTGCCTAGTTTGAATAACTGACATGCTCTAGCCGCACTGAATTCATCGACTATAGCCGCACGAATGAGGAAGAAGGGCATTCTATGTCTGACATGTTGAAGAAAACCATGATTCCCGCGCCGCCGCATCCCTCACAACGGCGTGAGCCACTGCCGTGGCAACGGCCCAAGCCGGTCGAGGAAGACCCGGAGGCGCAGCAGCGCATCCAGGCGATTCTCGATAGTCCCACCTATCGGGAAGCCGATGAAGACATGGAGTTCCTCCAGAGCGGTGAGGCGAGGGGGATGCGTCTTCAATTGGACTACCTGAAACCCCAGATCCTGTTGAACCGACACGATGTCCGGCGGACCATCGTCGTCTTCGGTGGCACTCGTATCCCGGAGCCTGTTGCCGCGAAGCAGAAAGTAACGGTATTGCGCAAGGCCCAATCAGCGGACCCAACTAATCGCGAACTGGCCAGCCGCCTCAGTGTCGCAGAACGTCTGCTTGCCAAAAGCGGCTATTACGACGTGGCCCGCGAGTTTGGTCGGCTCGTGGCACGAAGCAGTGAAGCTACGGGAAATAATCGGCTTGTGGTGGTGACCGGTGGCGGCCCCGGCATTATGGAAGCTGCGAACCGTGGAGCCTATGATGTCGGTGCCAAGACGGTTGGTTTGAATATTCATCTCGCCCATGAGCAGTATCCGAATCCCTATATCACGCCCGACCTCTGCTTTCAATTTCATTACTTTGCGATCCGCAAATTGCATTTTCTCTTGCGGGCCAAAGCCCTTGTTGCCTTTCCTGGTGGCTACGGGACGCTCGACGAAATCTTCGAAACTCTCGCTCTGGTGCAAACACGCACGATCAAGCCGGTGCCGGTGGTCTTGGTTGGCGAGCACTATTGGCGGCAGGCCTTCAACGTGGATTTTCTGGTGGACGAGGGCGTTATCGATCTCGAGGACCGGGAATTGTTTTGGTTCGCCGAGACGGCACAGGATATTTGGGAAGGGATTCTGCGTTGGTATGAAGGCGCGGGGGAACCCCTTGCGTCCATTTTGTAAATAGTAGACCCTCGAAAAATTCACATCAGGGATGAGGCTTGAGGGCACGGCTCCATAGTTCCCCTGTCGCTTTTTGCGACAGGACTTGTGGTAGTGTGATCTGAAATGCCCCATAGGAGTCTTCCCATTTCTATCGTACCTTCTTCTACACTCACAGAAATCTCTGTGCGTATGCGATCGGCAGATGCTGTTCTTCCGGAACTTCCTGGCACACACTCTGCTCTTATTAACTGTTATCTACGCGTAATGTCATGCTGTTGGTTTGAGAGCAGCAATGTTCAGCGGGTTTGTGCGTCGCACGCGTATCATTCTGTTGCACACAGAAACTGAAGAAAGAAGGAGAGGAGAACTGTGTGACCAAACAGGAGAAAGTGAAAAAGATCGCGCCGTGGATTGATCCTGAGGAACGGATTGCCGTCGATTTCCGTGACGAAGAGGGTTTGAATGCGGTGGTGACAGGATGCAATGCCGAACTTGTTGATCTCTCCATGCGAGACGCATATGACTCATATGAAACAAACAATTTCGGTTCCGCTAAGTCACACCGAAGTGTCAGAGGACGTATCGCACTACACCCGGGATCCGGAGCGGCCGCTGAAACATCGACGGCTGATGCTGATAGTCAATAACACGCGACTGCCGATCATTTACTAGTGCGTTGCCACTTTTGTGGTGACGTACGAGGGCCTCACTGGTTCGCATGTCTGAGGCAAGCAGGACGGTGCTGCGCAGGGTGCTCGAAAAGGCCTTCTTCTCCGGCTGTCTCCCGTTGCAGACTCAGAGGCAGAGTTCTCGCGAGATTCGCTTCACGAGAGTTGCAAGTGCCGCAGGCCGACTCCTTCAGCATTCCGGAATGAGGAGCTGTGAGACATCGAGAGTTCGAACCGCAATACTAGCGGGAGTAGCAGAAGGTGTTCGCCGTGCCGGCGTGTGGCGACCGCAGCAGAGGGCGGGACCAGTCGGGGGTAATCGCTGTCATGCAGGACAGCATCCAGCTGGCGCCTGAGTCAATTCGGACAAGCTGATCACGCCGGAGTATGTTGTGGATTTGTTGAAATATTATATGAACACTCGCTCGACCGGAAGGCCAAGACCTGTGCGAATAAGGCCGGTCTGCTGTAAGCTGTTGCTGGATTGGAAAGACGTATGAGGTGGGAAGATAGCCGGAGGTCGGAGGATTTGTCGTCTCGTCTTGGCACCGTGCTCTCGGTGCGCGGCAGTGTCGTAGATGTACGGTTTGACGCACATTTGCCTTCTATCTATTCGTTGCTGCACGCGAAGGATGGGGAAATTGCCATTGAGGTGTTAGCGCAGCTCGACGCGCATCGCGTACGTGGAATCGCGTTGACCACGACCCAAGGTCTCTCACGCGGCATGGAGGTGGAAGATACGGGTGGACCGTTGAAGGCGCCGGTTGGTGAGGGCATTCTCTCGCGAATGTTCGACGTGTTCGGGAACACCATTGACCGCCAAGCGCCACCGCCAGATGTGCAATGGCGCTCCGTCCATCGAGCCCCGCCGGCGTTAGCACGGCGTTCCACCAAATCAGAGATCTTCGAGACGGGGATCAAGGTCATCGACGTGCTCATGCCACTGGAGCGCGGCGGCAAAGCGGGCTTGTTTGGCGGAGCGGGCGTGGGCAAGACGGTGTTGCTTACCGAGATGATTCACAACATGGTCGGGCAACACGCAGGCGTGAGTATTTTTTGCGGCATCGGCGAACGCTGTCGCGAAGGGGAGGAGCTCTACCGCGACATGAAGGCGGCTGGCGTGCTGCGGAATATGGTGATGCTATTCGGGCAAATGAACGAACCGCCTGGCGCCCGATTCCGAGTGGGCCATACAGCGTTGACGATGGCCGAGTATTTTCGCGACGATGAGCATCGCGATGTGCTGCTGCTCATCGATAATATTTTTCGGTTCATCCAGGCCGGCATGGAGATATCCGGCATGATGGGGCAGATGCCTTCCCGATTGGGTTATCAGCCGACGATGGGCACTGAGTTGTCGCAATTGGAAGAGCGCATCGCCAATACCGATACCGGCGCGATTACCTCAATCCAGGCGGTGTATGTGCCGGCCGACGATTTCACCGATCCGGCAGCGGTGCATACTTTCTCACATCTTTCTGCGTCCATCGTGCTGTCGCGCAAACGGGCGAGCGAGGGGCTGTACCCGGCCATCGACCCGTTACAGTCCAGTTCCAAAATGGCCACGCCCGGCATCATCGGGGAGCGGCATTATGCCGTCGCGCAGGACATCCGGCGGACGCTCGCGCAATACGCCGCACTCAAGGACATCATTGCCATGCTCGGCCTGGAGCAACTTTCGCCGGAGGACCGTAACGTAGTCGCGCGAGCCCGACGCCTGGAGCGGTTTCTTACCCAACCCTTTTTCGCCACCGAGCAGTTTAGCGGGATCAAAGGAAAGCTCGTGAGCCTCAAGGATTCACTGGACGGCTGTGAGCGCATTTTGCGTGACGAGTTCAAAGATATCCCGGAGAGTGCGCTGTACATGATCGGGGTAATTGACGAAGCCAAGGCCGACCCGAAGCCTGGCGCCGATTCCAAGCCCAACGCCAAGTCCGAACCGCATACGAAACCCGGTGAGAAACCTCAATCGAAGGTCCAACATGCAGCCGACACTTATGAATCTTAAGGTTCTGCTGCCCTTCCAAATCTTCGTCGAGAAAACCGGCGTGTCACGCATCGTCGCGGAGACGAGCGAGGGCTCGTTCGGACTCTTGCCGCACCGTCTCGATTGCGTCGCGGCGCTCGCACCCGGGATTCTGGTCTACGAAAACGAAGAGGAGGGCGAGGTTTACGTGGCCGTGGATGAAGGGGTGCTGGTCAAGACCGGCCTGGATGTGCTCGTCTCCGTTCGCAACGCAATTGGCGGAACGGACCTCGATACACTGCACGAGGCGGTAGAGCGGGAATTTCTGAATCTGGACGAGCAAGAAATGAGTGTGCGTTCGGTGCTGGCGAAATTAGAGAGCGGATTTATTCGTCGTTTCGCAGCATTTCATCATGAGTGAAGAGCCGGAAGAAAAGCCTGCGGAGGGCGAGACGGAATTCAGCCACCAGGTAAGCGTGAAGGCGGCTCGCAAGCTCAAGGCGCAACGTCATGTCACGCAGACCGTCTGGTCCGGCTTGGGCATGATGGGCATGGTGGGTTGGTCGGTGGCGGTGCCGACACTGCTGGGCGCAGCCATCGGGCTCTGGCTGGACCGGCACTATCCAGGTGGCCGTTCTTGGACGGTGGCCCTGCTGGTCGCCGGCCTCGCGATCGGCTGTTTCATTGCGTGGCATTGGGTTGCTAAGGAAGGCAGAGAAATACGCGAGCAAGAGGAGAATAACCATGAATGAATCAGTGAGCCTGATGGATGCATTGATAGCAGGCGTTTTGCTGGGGACGATGTTCTTTGGCGGCCTTTGGTGGACGGTACGGCAGGGTGTTTCTGCGAAACGTCCAGCGCTGTGGTTTCTGGGAAGCTTGCTGTTGCGGACTGGTATCGTCCTTGCCGGATTTTACTTTGTAGCGGGCGGTCACTGGGAGCGGTTGCTGCTGTGTCTCCTTGGATTTGTCATCGCGCATTTCACTGTGACGCGGTTGACCGGCCCGCCGGTCGGGCACCACAATTCCCCGGCAAAGGAGGCCGGTCATGCGTCTTAGTCCCGACGAGATCATCTTCTGGCAATATGGGTTTTTCAAACTCAACGCCACGATTGTGTTGACGTGGGGGCTGATGTTCGTGCTGGCGGTCGGATCGCTACTCATCACGCGCAAACTGTCCACGGGCCTGCGACGTTCCCGCTGGCAGAACTTTGTGGAGATCATCGTTACTGCTATTGAGAAACAAATCGAAGAAGTTGGCCTCCGCCACCCGAAGAAATATCTCCCATTTTTGGGTACGCTCTTCCTATTTGTCGCCGCCGCCAGCCTTGGCACCGTTATCCCCGGCTATGAACCGCCGACCGGTTCGCTCTCGACCACCACGGCGCTGGCGTTGTGTGTGTTCGTGGCCGTCCCGTTGTTCGGCATTGAAGAGCAAGGCGTGGGCGGATACCTCAAGTCCTACGCACAGCCAACGGCCATCATGTTGCCGTTTAATATCATCAGCGAAATGTCCCGCACGCTGGCCCTGGCCGTCCGTCTATTCGGCAACATGATGAGCGGAGCCATGATTATCGGCATCCTGCTGACTATTACGCCCTTTATCTTTCCGATCGCCATGACGGCGCTCGGTCTGCTCACCGGCATGGTGCAGGCCTACATTTTCAGCATCCTGGCGGCGGTGTACATCGCGGCTGCCACGCGAGTCCGTAGGCCCAAGCCTGAACCAGAGGCAAAACATTGAATGATGAACTACGACAACCAAAGGAGATACGGATGGATAGTTTGACGATTATTGCGGTGGCATCAATTGTTACTGCAGGCATTACCACTAGCTTCGGGGCTATCGGGCCTGCATTGGGCGAGGGGAAGGCGGTCTCGAGCGCGCTGACGTCACTGGCCCAGCAACCAGATGCCTCCGCGACCATCACCCGGACCTTATTCGTGGGCCTGGCGATGATCGAGTCCACGGCGATCTACTGTTTCGTGGTGTCGATGATTCTCCTGTTCGCCAATCCCTTTTGGAACCACGCCATCGCGCTAGCCACGGGAAAGTAACCGATGCTGATCGATTGGTTCACCGTCATTGCGCAGGCGCTCAACTTTCTCATCTTGGTGTGGTTGATGAGGCGTTTTCTATACAAACCCATTCTCCATGCCATCGATGAGCGGGAGAAGCGTATCGTCGGTGAACTCGCCGATGCCGCCGCGAAACAAACTGAAGCTCAAGAGGAGCGTGACGAGTTCCAGCGCAAAAACAAGGAGTTCGACCGGCAGCTTGCCGCACTCTTGAGCCAGGCGACAGACGAGGCGAAAGCTGAACGTCAGCGGCTCCTCGACGAAGCACGGCAGGCGGCCGACGCCTTGAGTGCCAAGCGACAGGAAACGCTGAGAAACGATGCTCATCACCTCAATCAAGCCATCAGTCGCCGGACCCAGCAGGAAGTGTTTGCCATTGCGCGAAAGGCACTGAGGGATCTCGCCACGACCAGTCTGGAAGAGCGCATAGGAGAGGTGTTCATTCGCCGCTTGCAAGGGATGGACGGGGAGGCAAAAGCAGGCCTCGCCGCGGCCCTCAAGACATCATCGAGCCCCGCGCGCGTGCGCAGCGCGTTTGACTTACCGGCGGAGGAACGGGCGGCGATACAACAGGCACTCAATGAAACCTTCTCGGCTGAAATCGCCGTCCGGTTTGAGACCGCGCCGGATTTGATCAGCGGAATCGAATTCACTACGAATGGACACAAAGTGGCCTGGAGCATCGCGGATTATCTCCTGTCGCTGGAAAAAGGCGTCGGCGAATTACTGACAAAGAAAGATACGTCTCAGGCCAAGGCCGAACCTCAATCCGAAGAACCTCAGCCACAAACACAGAGCCACTGAACATGGAACCTGAGAGCCTCCAGAACGTGTTCGACCGCGCGTTTACCGGAATAAGCCAGGTGCGGGATGCATTCGTGCACCAACTGAGGCCGCGGGAAATCGGCACGATTACGAGTATCGCCACGGGCATCGCAAAGGTCTCAGGCCTCTCCGGCGTGGGTTTTGAGGAGGTGCTGAGGTTTGCCGGAGATGTATATGGCATCGCATTCAACGTCGATGAAGACGAAATCGGCGTGGTTCTGTTGGGCGACTACTGGCAGCTGCATACGGGCGATGAAGTCGAACGCAGGGGACACGTGATGGACGTGCCGGTGGGAAACGCATTGATCGGACGCATTCTTAATCCCTTGGGCCGGCCTCTGGACGGGAAGGGCCCGGTGGTGACCAGCGGGCGTCTACCCATCGAGCGCACTGCACCGCACATCATGGACCGCGCGCCCGTCACCGTACCGTTGCAAACCGGTATCAAGGTCATCGATGCGCTTATCCCCATCGGGCGCGGCCAGCGCGAATTGATCGTCGGCGACCGGCAGACAGGCAAGACCACGATCGCGCTCGATACGATTCTCAATCAACGCGACCAAAATGTGCTCTGCGTATATTGCGCCATTGGCCAGCGTGCATCCGGCGTGGCCAAAGTGGTCGCCGCCCTGCGAGAGCAAGGCGCGATGGATTACACCATTGTGGTCGTAACCGAAGGCAACGATCCACCCGGCCTCGCCTACATCGCTCCGTACGCCGCGACCAGCATTGCGGAGCATTTCATGGCGCAAGGCCGGGATGTGCTGATCGTGTACGACGACCTCACCCATCATGCGCGCGCCTATCGCGAACTATCTCTATTGCTGCGTCGCCCGCCCGGCCGCGAGGCGTTTCCCGGCGACATCTTCTACCTCCACGCGCGGCTGCTGGAACGGGCCACGCACTTGCGCCCGGAACTCGGTGGCGGATCACTGACCGCGCTGCCTATTATCGAAACTGAAGCGCAGGACATTTCCGCCTACATTCCGACCAACCTCATTTCCATCACGGACGGGCAGATTTACCTCTCACCGTCGTTGTTCGAATTAGGCGTACTGCCCGCGGTCGATGTCGGTAAATCTGTCTCGCGCGTCGGCGGCAAGGCGCAACGCGCAGCCTACCGTGCCGTGGCAGGCGATCTCAAGCTCGCCTACGCACAGTTTGAGGAGCTCGAGACTTTTGCCAGGTTCGGCGCCAGGCTGGATGAGGACACCCGCAAGATCATCGAGCATGGGCGGCGTATTCGTGCCTGTCTCAAACAGCCGGAATTCTCCCCGGAATCCGTGGCCGCACAAATCGCTGTGTTGCTGGCGTTGACCGCGAAACTCTTCGATCCGGTGCCGATCGACCAGATGACGGACGCCGAGCACGCCTTGCACGAGGCGGCGGCGCACATCCCGGCGGAAGTATGTACGCGATTCGAAACCGCCGAGACGTTGAGCGATGAGGATCGCGACACGATCATCAAGATCGCCCGCCGTTCACTCGTCCGTTTCCAGGCTAAGCCGGGATCAAATCCTGACTCCAAAGACAAACCCACATCTGATGTACACGCCAAACCGAAGCCCGAGCCGGCGACTACACCGAAGCCAAAGGCAGAGGCCGAGGAGAAGTCATGAGCGAGACGACGGCGAGCCTGCGCCGTAAGATCAACGGTGCTAGAGATCTCCAGTCCGTGGTCCGCACAATGAAAGCCCTGGCCGGATCGAGTATCGGCCAATACGAGCAATCAGTGCGCGCGTTGGCCGACTACTATCGCACTGTGGAGCTGGGGTTGAGCGTGTGTTTCCGGGAAAGCAGGCCGGAAGGGCTGTTGACCACGTGTACAGGACGCACCGATGAGGCCTCCGTCGGTGCGGTTGTATTCGGTTCCGATCAGGGGCTGGTGGGGCAGTTCAATGATGTGGTAGGTGATTTTGCGGTGAAAACCCTGGCCGCTCTTCCCGGTAAACCGCAGATCTGGGCGGTCGGCGAACGTGTGCATGACCGCCTGTCGGACGCGGGGCTGCCGCCGGTTGGACTCTTCGCTGTGCCGAACTCCATCAAGGCCATCACCCCGCTCGTCGGGCAGATTCTCGTCGAGAGCGAGACCTACCACAGCCAGGGTGACCTCACCGAACTTCACCTCTTCTACAACCGCCCCACCGCCGGGGCGGTATATGCCCCAGTTAGTCAGCGACTGCTACCGTTGGACGAGTCCTGGCGACGCAAGTCGGCGGAACGTCCTTGGCCGACCGGAAACTTGCCCGAGGTCATAGGTCGCGGCACCGCGACCTTGCGGGTGCTCATCCGCGAATATCTTTTTGTCTCGCTCTTCCGAGCCTGCGCCGAATCCCTCGCGAGCGAGAACGCGAGCCGCCTGGCGGCGATGCAGCGCGCCGACAAAAATATCGACGAATTGCTGGAACACCTCAACGGGACATTCCATCGTTTGCGGCAGAGCGGTATCGATGAGGAACTGTTTGATGTCACATCCGGCTTCGAGGCTCTGTCACACAAGGGACGCAGCCCAGCCTCCTGAGGGCTCAGTCATGAAAGAGTTGTTTCATCCACAGGGCATGGTCGTGCACGCGGGCGTGTGTTTCGGTGTCCACTCGTGACGGAGTGGGAGATCTGCAGCGACGCAACGCTCTCCGGCAAGAGGAGATCACCGAAGAAATCGAGGTGCTGATGTTGAGCAGTCTGGCTACGATTCATCGGCGGTAATGGTGCGAACAGAGAGAAACCAACATGGCGATCGGTAAACAAGAACAATGAAGCACGACGTTGACGTCGCCATCATCGGAGCCGGCAGCGCAGGTCTCTCCGCGCTGCGCGAGATCCGACGGCATACGGAGAACTTCGTACTCATCAACCACGGGGCCTACGGCACGACCTGCGCGCGCGTCGGCTGCATGCCGTCGAAGGCCTTGATCGAAGCCGCCAACGCCTTCCACCATCGGCATCGGCTTCCTGAAATGGGCATCTCGGGCGGAGACCGGTTGACCGTGGACCGTGCAGGCGTGTTGCATCGCGTGCGGACGTTGCGCGATGCATTTGTCTCGTACGTGCTGGAGCGAACGCAGGATCTCGGCGAGCGCAACATCGCGGGTCACGCCAGGTTCGTCGCACCGCATGTGCTCGAGGTGAACGGCGCGCGATTGAAGGCCGGGCGCGTGATCATCGCGACCGGATCACGACCGATTGTTCCACCGGCCTGGAAGGCGTTTCGCGAGTACCTGATCACGAGCGACGACCTTTTCGAGATGGAGCTGCTTCCGCCGCGCATGGCGGTGGTGGGGCTTGGCAGTGTCGGGGCGGAAATGGCGCAGGCGCTCAGTCGTCTTGGCATCGAGGTGACCGGCTTCGATCGCGTCGAACAGGTGGCCGGTGTGACCGATCCGGTCGTCAACCGAGCCGTGGTCGCGATGCTGAAGGAGGAGTTTCCTTTGTACCTTGGAAGCAACGCGGAGCTTCACGTGGACGGTGCGGGTGTACGGGTGAGCGGGGGCGCCAACGCGGTGACCGTGGACAAGGTGCTCGTCGCCCTCGGCCGGCGCCCCAACGTGGACGGTCTCAGCCTCGATCAGATCGGTGCCGAGTTGGATGGGGACGGCATACCCCGTTACGATCCACGGACGATGCAAGTAGGCGACTTGCCTGTCTATATCGCGGGTGATTCCAACGGCCATCTGCCGCTGCTCCATGAGGCTGTCGACGAGGGGCACATCGCCGGCTACAACGCATCGCGTGAGCGGCCAGAATGTTTCCAGCGCCGCACGCCGCTGTCCATCGTATTCACGGACCCCAACATCGCCGCCGTCGGACAGGTGTTCGGCGAGCTGAATGTCGGCGAGATGGTCATCGGTGAGTTCGATTTCTCGGACCAGGGCCGCGCACTGATGGCGGCTGAAAATCACGGACCGTTGCGGGTGTATGCAGACCGGAGTGACGGGCGGTTGGTGGGCGCCGAGCTGTGCGCGCCGCGCGGCGAGCACCTGGCGCACCTACTGGCCTGTGCGATCCACGAGCGAATGACGGCGCAAGAATTTCTGAGGCTGCCTTTTTATCATCCCACGGTGGAAGAGGGGATGGAGTCGGCGGTGCGCAAGATCGCCAAAAGGCTGACGGATCACTCGGGACCGGACCTTGCGTCGTGCGAGTCGATCTGGAACGAGACCCAGCATTAGGGTCGAAGCGGACGGATGATTTTTGTCTGCTCGGATCATTGAGTTGAACAAGCATGTAGGCAGCGGAACCAATCATGACCTGTCCTGGATAACGGGATAACGAAGAGGAGGAACCTACAATGAAAGATCCTGTCTGTCAGATGGATGTGGATGAGCAATCGGCAGCGGCACACAGCACCTATCAGGGGAAGACCTATTATTTTTGCGCTCTAGGCTGCCAGGAAGCGTTTGAGAAAGACCCCGGCCGGTACATCCCGAAAGAGACCGACCTTCTTGGCCGGAAGATTCATTCGGACAAGTGATCGGCCATGTCCATCATCCGTCAAGATCCCACGACGAAGGAATGGGTCATCATTGCCGCGGAGCGAAAAAGGCGCCCGCACGAATATCATCGTCACCCCCGTGCTCACCCGCAACCAGCTGAGACCGGTCCCTGTCCATTTTGTCCTGGTCATGAGGCGAAGACACCGGATGAGGTCTTTCGAGTACCGGATTCGAGTGGAGTTGGCTGGGCCGTGAGGGTGACATCGAACAAATATCCGGCACTCGGCGCAACGGGTGTGCTGGAACGACGAGAAGCAGGGCCCCTGTTCCGTGAAATGGACGGTGTGGGGACGCATGAGGTGATCATTGAGACGCCTTCTCACGAAAGAAGTTTGCCTCTCATGACGGACCGTGAGGTGGCTGATGTTCTGCTCGCCTATCAGTCACGATATCGGTCGTTGCGGGAAGACCCGCGTCTCAAATACATCATCATTTTCAAGAACCATGGCGAAGCGGCGGGGACGTCGCTGGCACACCCCCATTCCCAATTGGTCGCGACGCCGGTCCCACCCATGTTGCTCCGCAGAAAGTACGAAGTCGCCGTCGCACATTACGACGACACGGGCCGGTGCTTGTATTGCGATATCGCGGAGGAAGAACGCCGGGCGAAGAGCCGGGTCGTTTTAGAAACCGACCGGTTCCTCGTCTTCCATCCGTTCGCCTCGCGAGTGTCGTTCGAGACGTGGATTACACCCAAGCGGCATCAACCGTCGTTCGGGCAGGTGAGCGAGGAGGATCTTCGTGAATTGGCGCCGGTGCTGCGGCGAACGTTGCGCGCCTTGTACGACCAGCTAGGCGATCCTGACTTCAATTACATCATCCACAGCGCGCCGGCGGAAGATGAAAACAAGGACTACTACCTCTGGCACATTCAAATCCTTCCTCGGCTGACGACGATCGCCGGATTTGAACTTGGATCCGGCATTTACGTGTCGACCATGCGTCCTGAGGATTCGGCAGCCGTGATCAGAGAATATGAGCAGGTGACAGCTGGAAAAGGATTCGGCTGATGAAAGGAGCAACGATGCTTCCGAAAATCTCCGTAAGTCGACGGTGCGGGGCCATGCTGGCTAATGTTCAGCGCTACCGCATGCTGATCAGCGATGAATTGAATGAGGAGCTGTTGCAGCTCGCGCACGAACTGAAAGATGTACGGATTTGCCATCTGAACTCGACCGCCTTCGGCGGCGGCGTCGCCGAACTGCTCTCTCGATACCTGCCGATGCTGCAGGCCTTGGGCATTTCAGCCGACTGGCGCTTGATCCACGGCCAACCTGAATTTTTCACCGTCACGAAGGCCTTTCACAACGCGCTGCAGGGAGGACATTACGCCTTGGGCGAGATGGAACAGAAACTGTATCTGGAGGTGAACGAGCGAAGCGCAGAAGCGTTGGGCGACGACTACGACGTTTACATCGTGCACGATCCTCAACCGGCGGCATTGCGACATTTTACCGGTCCCCGCCATGCGAAATGGATCTGGCGTTGTCACATCGATAGTTCGGCGCCGGACAAGCAGGTGAGCGGATTTCTTCTGCCGTACCTTGAGGAGTATGATGCCGTGGTCTTCACGATGTCCGAGTTCCTCTTGCCGGGTCTCAGGGCCCAACGCGCGGCCTTCATTGCGCCGGCTATCGATCCATTGGCGACCAAGAACATGGAACTCTCCCAGGATTTATGCCGCCGCGCCATCGCGGATTCCGGCGTCGATCCGAGTAAACCCGTGCTCGTGCAAGTGTCGCGGTTCGATCCCTGGAAAGATCCTTTGGGTGTCATTGAAGCCTACCGTTTGGTCAAGAAGGAAATCCCTGACGTACAGCTCGCCTTGATCGGCGCGATGGCCGGGGACGATCCAGAGGGGTGGGAATTGCTCGATCGGGTGGAAGAGGAAGCGTCCGGAGACTCGAACATGTTCGTGTTTACGAACCTGGCCGGTGTCGGCAGCATGGAAGTCAATGTGTTTCAGCGCGGCTGCGACGTCGTCATTCAGAAATCGCTTCGGGAGGGATTCGGGCTCGTCGTGTCGGAAGCATTCTGGAAGGAGAAGGCCGTCGTGGCAGGACAGGCCGGAGGAATTCCGATGCAGTATCCGGAAGGGTTCGAGGCCAACCTGGTTCACAACGTCGACGCCTGTGCGGAACGCATCGTCCATCTGTTGCGCCATCCCGGTGAGCGGGGCTCGTTTGGACGGGCCGGCCGCGAACACGTGCGGAAGAACTTCCTCCTGCCGCGATTGGTTCGCGATGAGCTTCGCTTGATCAAGCAACTTGTCGGCTGATGTCCGATGATGGTCTTCACAGCCGTTGCATAAGGGGGTGGGCTGCCTGCATGATCAATCAAAGAATCCAAGGAAGGAGCACCTATGGGCAGAGTCACACAGAGTATTGAACTGGTGAAATGGTTTGAAGAGCTGGGCATTGAAGACGTGCCGTCCGTCGGAGGGAAGAACGCGTCGCTGGGCGAAATGTATCGTGAGCTGGCCGCCAAAGGCGTCAAGGTGCCGAACGGGTTCGCCGTCACCGCGGACGCGTACCGCGCCTTCTTGAAAGAAGCAAAACTCGACGGCACGATCAGGACCATTCTCAAAGACCTCGATACCCACAATCTGGAGAATCTGCGTCAGCGCGGCAGGCAAGTACGGCAGGCGATTCTAGGCGCCGTTTTGCCGCTGGAGTTGTCCGAAGCGATCACCGACGCGTACGATCGGTTGAGCGGCAGCCATGCAGAGCCCCTCGATGTTGCTGTTCGGAGTAGTGCGACGGCTGAGGATCTCCCCGACGCCAGTTTCGCCGGCCAACAGGAAACGTATCTGAATGTTCAGGGCCATCTCGCGTTACTGGAATACTGCAAGCGCTGCTTTGCGTCCTTGTTCACCGACCGGGCTATTTCGTACCGGGCCGACAAAGGGTTCGATCATTTCAAGATCGCGCTCTCCATCGGCGTCCAACGGATGGTGCGCTCCGACCTGGCGACGTCCGGCGTGATGTTTTCGATCGATACGGAAACCGGCTTTCGTGACGCGGTGCTGATCAATGCGGCCTATGGTCTCGGTGAAAACGTCGTGCAGGGGTCGGTGAATCCGGACGAGTACTATGTCTTCAAGCCGACGTTGAAGCAGGGCCATCGCCCCATTCTGCAGAAAATACTCGGCACCAAAGAATTCAAACTGGTGTATGACATCGGCGGCGGCAAGATGGTCAAGAATCTACCGGTCCCTCCGGGCGAGAGGGCAAAGTTCGCCGTGACGGACGAGGACATTCTGACGCTTGCCCGATGGGCCTGCACCATTGAAGACCATTACAGCGCGAAGCGCGGAGCTCCAAGCCCGATGGACATGGAATGGGCCAAGGACGGCCTGACGGGGGAACTCTTCATCGTGCAGGCTCGTCCCGAAACAGTTCAATCGCTGAAAAAGGGACAGGTGCTGGAAACCTATCGACTCAAACAACGAGGGCGGGTCTTGGTCGAGGGGCGGAGTATCGGGGCCAAGATCGCGCAGGGACCGGTGCGGGTCATCAAGTCCGTTCAGCAGATTCACGAATTTCGCGGTGGCGAAGTCTTGGTCACGGATAAGACGGATCCGGACTGGGAACCGGTCATGAAGAAAGCGCAGGCGATCGTGACCAATCGGGGGGGACGGACCTGCCATGCCGCCATCGTCAGCCGCGAATTAGGATTACCGGCCATCGTCGGGACGGAACATGCGACCGACGTGCTCCACGATGGACAACTCGTCACCGTGTCCTGTGCGGAAGGCGATAAGGGTTTCGTGTACGAGGGGCAGATTCCGTTTCACGTCGAGAAGCTGGACGTGAAAGAGATCCGCAGGCCCAAGACCAAGATCATGATGAATGTCGGCAATCCGCAAGAAGCCTTCGGGCTCTCCTCCATCCCGAATGACGGCGTCGGTTTGGCGAGGGAAGAATTCATTATCAGTACCTATATCAAAGTGCATCCGCTGGCGCTCCTCGAGTTCGACCGACTGGAAGATCAGGCCCTGAGGGCTGAGATCAACCGAGTCACGGAGGGGTATTCGGACAAGGCCGAGTTCTTCGTCGACAAGTTGGCGCAGGGCGTCGCGATGATCGGGGCGGCGTTCTATCCCAAGGACGTGATCGTCCGGCTCAGTGACTTTAAGAGCAACGAGTACGCCGATCTGATCGGAGGCCGGCGCTACGAGCCGCATGAAGAGAACCCGATGTTGGGGTTCCGAGGCGCATCACGTTATTACGATCCGCGCTACCGCGAGGGCTTCGCATTAGAATGCCGAGCGATGAAACAGGTGCGGGATGTGATGGGTCTGACGAACGTGAAACTCATGGTCCCGTTCTGCCGTACAGTTGAAGAAGGGAGACTCGTTCTGGCAGAAATGGAGCGGCATGGGTTAAAGCGGGGAGAGAAGGGACTCGAAGTCTACGTCATGTGCGAAATTCCGAGCAACGTGATTTTGGCGGAAGAATTTGCCGAACTCTTCGATGGCTTTTCGATCGGATCCAATGATCTCACGCAGCTGGTGCTCGGTGTCGATCGCGATTCCGAAATCGTAGCCCATCTGTTCGACGAGCGGAACGAGGCGGTCAAGAAGATGGTGGCAGCTGTGATCAAAGTAGCCAAGGCGAAGGGGCGGAAGATTGGCATTTGTGGGCAGGCGCCGAGCGATTATCCCGAGTTTGCAGGCTTTCTCGTCGAGCAGGGGGTCGAAAGCATGTCCCTGAATCCGGACGCGGTCATCAGAACGACGATGGCCGTGCTGGAGCAGGAGCAACAGCTCTCGCGATGAGTCCGCGTGATGAAACCGGGGCGGAACAGCGTGACGAGAGGCGAGAGAGGGCATGGGAGGCTCGATGTTCATTGCCTGGGCGATCTTCCTGGCGAGCGCGGCGGTCATCGTTTATGCCGGTACGAAACTGTCCCGTTATGGGGACCAAATCGCGGATCTGACCGGTTTGGGTGGGCTCTGGATCGGCGTTGTGCTGATGGCCGGAGCCACGTCGCTACCAGAAGTATTCACGACCGTCAGCGCGAGCCTGCTCGATGCGCCGGACCTAGCGGCCGGCGACCTGTTCGGCGCCGGGATGACCAACATGCTCACGCTGGCGCTGATTGATCTGTTTCATCGGCAAAAAAAAGTGTGGCAACAGGCCGCGCTCGATCATGCGCTCAGCGCCGGATTGGCGATGTTTTTAACAGGTCTGGCCGCATTTTTCATCCTCCTAGGACAGGATGTCAAACATATCGGCATTGGATCGGGCAGCGCACTCCTGCTGGTGTTTTACATCCTCGGCATGCGCATGATCTTCAGGCAGGAAAGTGTCAAACGACGGCAGCGGGAACATGAAGTCGTCGTAGAGGCGCAAGCGGAGGAGGAAGCCAAACGGGCGGGCAGGCAGGAGGGGCTCCGGCGGGCATCCATCGGGTTCGGCCTGGCAGCAGTCGGGTTGCTCGTGGCCGCACCGTTCCTTGCTAGTTCCGCGAACCAGATCGCCGAATTGAGCGGTGTGAGCGCCACCTTTATCGGGACGTCGATCGTGGCGATTACGACGTCGCTTCCGGAGCTTGTGACAGCGTTCGCTGCCGTTCGGCTGGGGGCCTTCGATTTGGCCGTCGGCAATCTCTTCGGGAGCAATGCCTTCAATATGGCGGCGTTCTTTTTTGTCGACGTGGCCTATCGCAGCGGGGCGTTGTTCAGCGCCGTCTCCGACGCCCACGCGCTGACAGCCTTATGGAGCATTCTGCTGACGAGTCTGGCCCTGATGGGCATCATTTATCGGGTGGAGAAACGGTATATCCTGATCGAACCGGACAGTTTGGCGATTATCTTGGGCTACTGTCTCGGGCTCTGGTTGTTATTTGAATGAACGCATCAATTACCACCGTCCCGAAAGAAGAGCGGCAGAGCACCAGGATGTGGCGGCTTTCGATCGAAGACTTGGTTCGGCATGTGGAGGCGGATGCGGAGCATGGTCTCGCCGCCGAGGAAGCCCGGCGTCGCCTGGATAGCCAAGGTGCCAACGAACTGCCTGAAAGCCCGCCTCCTTCCCTTCTCTCATTGTTCCTGTCTCAGTTCACCAGCGTCATCGTGTGGGTGCTGATCGGGGCGGCGATCATCTCCGGTCTTTTAGAGGATTGGCTTGATGCGGCGGCCATCTTAACGATTGTGCTCCTCAACGGAGTTCTTGGGTTTGTTCAGGAGTTCCGGGCCGAGCGGTCGTTGGCCGCGCTGCGAAAAATGTCGGTCGCGACGGCTCGGGTGGTCCGAGACGGCACGTTGCAAGTGATTCCTGCGCGTGAGGTCGCCTCCGGCGATGTCGTGCTCCTCGAGGCCGGAGATCGAATTCCGGCAGATGCCAGGCTGGTGTACACGACAAATTTTCACACACAGGAAGCTTCCCTCACCGGAGAATCGTCACCGGTTGAAAAGAGCGCGGACGCAATCGATCGACCGGATGTGCCGCTGGCCGACCGATCCAACATGGTCTTCATGGGCACCGTTGCTGTGTCGGGCAAGGCCCGTGCGCTCGTGACGGCCACGGGGCTCACAACAGAACTGGGACACATCGCCACCATGATTCAAAAGGCCGCCGAAGCGGAGCGGACCGAAACGCCACTTCAGCAGCGCCTCGCGCAATTCGGCTACACCTTATTGTGGTTGGCGCTGGGGGTCGTCAGTGCCGTCTTTGTCTTGGGCTACGTGCGCGGCGAACCGGCGATGACCATGTTCCTCACATCAGTCAGTCTTGCTGTGGCCGCCGTTCCGGAGGGGCTCCCGGCTGTGGTAACGATCACCCTCGCCCTGGGTGTCACGCGAATGGTCCGACGGAACGCGCTCATTCGCAAATTGCCGGCGGTTGAAACGCTCGGTTCCGCCACCGTCATCTGCTCCGATAAAACCGGCACACTCACGAAGAACGAAATGAC